>CAZVLV010000001.1:0-11895 GCA_964628015.1 uncultured Aquiluna sp.
CGCTGGTCAAAGGCAACCGAGCCTCAAGCAGTTATTTGCTCAGACCATTTCCGATGGCAAGAAACTCCTCACAGCTCAAGTTAATTTAACGACAACGGAACTCCAACAGTCCGGAAAAACAATCGGTGCCGTGTCAGTCATGGCCCTGATTGCTGTGTCCCTTGTGTCCCTCGGATCAATTTTTCTTCTCATCGCTCTCGCCTATGTCCTCGTCGCACTCGGATTACCCGTCTGGTCTGGTTTCCTTATTGTTGCTGGTGTTCTTATTCTTGGTGCAGCAATATTTGGTGGGATCGCATACAAGAAGGGTCAGAAAATTTCTGGACCATCATTGGCCTCGCAAGAATGGAAGCAGACATCAGAATCCCTTGCGCAACTCAATGAGCGCAAGCCCTTCTCATCACATAAGTGAACACACATGAATGAATGTATTCGTGCTCACATCTGAGGAAGCTATTCAACAAGCAGGCCCGTGGAAACATCGCAATATTGCGGCCAATGGCAGCAGGTTTCATGTCGCCGAACTTGGAAGTGGAACTCCCATCCTTTTTCTCCACGGGTTTCCCATGTTTTGGTGGACGTGGCGAAATCAATTGCAGCCACTTGCCCAGGCCGGGTTTCGTGTGATCGCCATGGATCTGCGTGGCTACGGTGGTTCTGACCACCCCCCTCAGGGATATGACCCGACAACGTTGGCACACGATGCAATCGGCTTATTGCGCAGCATGGGTGAGACACAGGCGTTTGTGGCAGGTCACGGCGTAGGTGGTGTGGTCGCGTGGACCATGGCAGCACAGTCCCCCGATTCCGTTCTCGGCGTTATCGCCGAGTGTTCACCTCACCCTAGAGTCATGCGAGCAACACTTGCTCGCAGTCGTGGGCAACGCGCGGCGCTGTCCTTCCTGATACGAATGCAATTCCCCTTTATTCCTGAGTCCTACTACAGCAAGAACTCTGCAGTACGAGTTGGTGATTTCTTGCAGAGATATTCGCATGATCCATCGTGGCTCACCAGTAATAACAGATTGATTTTTCAATCGGCATACCGTGCGTGGCCCACTGCCCACACGGCGATTGAATTCCAACGCTGGGCATTGCGTTCCCTATATCGCACCGACGGGCGCAGATATCAGGAGTCCATGTCACGACCGATCGACTGCCCCGTACTGGAAATAGTTGGTGAGAAAGACACCATGGTGATCCCACGCTATGCGGATAGTTCCAGCATGGTGAGCGGCCCATATCAACGTGTTGTTATGCCCACAGGCCATTATCCACACGAAGAAAACCCACGCGCATTCACTGAAATCGTGGCCGAATGGTTGCAGCGCACATCCCGAATGCCGCAAGGAAGATAACTAGATCGCCATGCAACAACGCGATCACTATGGCCGACCACTACGTGGAGAAGAAGCTGACAAATTAAGTTTTCCGCAGGTACCTGAACGTGAAATTGTGGATGGTCCCACTGCGTGGAGGGAAACGGTCGGATATTTCCATCAGGGTCTGCCATTTCACATGCACGAAGTGTGCGAGCAAAGGTGGCGGTGCGCACCACCTAAAGAGGCCATGGCATGGAAAGCACTCGCACAATGGGGTGCAGCTCTCACACACGAAGCTCGCGGGAACCACAAAGGCGCCGAATCTGTGGCTTTACGAGCACAGGAGAACTTTCTCCAGGTAGCGTACATACCTCATTACGTGGATCAGGCAATGGTGAACGAGAGCATCAAGCGATTACTGGCGTAATTCACATGAACCGGTAGATACAGGTCCATCAGATTCCGTCCAACTTTGCGCAATAGCGAGTGCCGTGTCAAGTTCCGCATTTGTGAGCGCATAGCCAATATCGGAATCGATACTCGAGCCAAACACTAAGCCGAGTATTCGACCCTGATTGTCCACCAGTGGGCCACCGCTGTTTCCTGAGAGGACATTGGCACGGAATGCATACACCTCGCGCTGAACTCCAATGTCACCGTAGATGTTTTCACCGCGGGCATCAATCACCCCACGTACTCGGGCTGGGGTCGCGGTCAAGTTTCCGCCGCCAGGAAACCCTGCCACAATTGCATCGGAACCTTTCGGAGCAATATTTTGGGCAAATGATCCGGGTCGACCGTCAATGGGATCGGTAATCACGACCGCAATATCTTTCTCTGGATCAAAATAGATCACTACTCCCGCTCGTGATTGCTCGACATTGGGTAAACGAACTTGTAAATCGGTAACGCCCGCAACTACATGTGCATTGGTGATAAGTGCCCTCTCGCTGACATAAAAGCCTGAACCACCAACTACCTGATCACACTGCTCAGCGTCTCCTGTCAGCCGCGCCACAAAGTTTTCCACTACAGGAATAACTTCTGCGGCTGGCTGATTGGTGGGCTCTGGGACATCTGAACCAAGTGACTGGCCTAATCCAATCACAATGCGCGGTACACCCGTTTGCCCAACGAGATCACTCACATTCGAGAAAACAGATCGAGCGACATCCGGCACAAGGGAATCCATGGTTGTGAGAACTCGAGAGTTCGCCACCTGTTGGGATACGGCACTGCTAGGAATAAAGACCAGCACGCTGGCTATTACCCAGCCAACAAGTGCAAATGCCAATACGTTGAGAGCGGCGCCACCAAAGTTGTCAACAAATCTGACCGGCTTCCACGTGATGTGATCTCGCAACTTGCGGCCCACAATGGACAAAAGAAGTTGACCAAGAATCGCACTGGCAAGAACGACCACCGCCAACACAATGTAGGTCAATGTTCCTGCAGGCACGAATTGATTTACCACGCCAGGGAGCCACACAAGGGCTGCGATTCCTCCAATGAGGAAACCCGAAAAACTCAGCACTCCTGCTACAAATCCTTGTCGCCAACCAGCCCAGGCAAAGACTATGAGAGCCCCAATCAAAATCCAATCAATCATGTTCACGGCGAATCCACCCTTGGATCCACACCCGAATTCAGCGGAACAACACGTGACTGATCCCAGGGTTGCGCCCAACCTGCGAGATCCAACATGGTGGAAATAATTCCACCCGTGAATCCCCACACAAGTAAATTCGACACAGCAAAGCCATTACCGACGTATCCGGAAGGGTGCGCCACTTTCACGCGATTGGCCGGGTCAACAAATTCATCTATGGGAATCTGATGCACGCTGGCAACTTCGCGTGGGTCACCGGGACTGACCGCAGTGGGTTGTGACCAAAACCCAAGGATCGGAGTAACAACAAAGTTGCTGACCGGTATCCACAGATCAGGAAGTTGACCAAATGTCACAACACCCTGTGGATTGAGTCCGGTCTCTTCGTGAGCCTCCCGAAGCGCCGTATGCACAACATCAGTGTCGGTGGGATCAACCGCGCCACCGGGAAATGCCGGCTGTCCGGAATGCATTGATGAATCGTGGGCGCGCTCAATTAATAACAAATCGCGATCGGGACCGAAAAGCATTAACACCGCGGAATGACGACTCTCGATGTTGGCCTGAGGCACGAAAGACGTGATCCTTTGTGCATCAACACCATCTACCGCCTGTACAACAGGATGCAGCCACCTCGGTACCAGTTCATGCGCAGCCTCGTGTACCTGGCCTACGGTCTTCCACGTCACCAGGTGATCCCTAGATACTCCTGCATGAGGGCCGAGAGCTGCTCTTCTCCTTGAATCTGACCGTCCCAACGCCCCGCAATAACTCCATCAGATCTGACAAAGTAGGTGACCGGCGGTCCAGGAATTGTCAAAGGTGCTCGGGTCGAACCACTGCGATCCTCGACGGATGGAAAGCTCACACCCATGTCGGTCAGCAATTGCAAGGCCGACGAACGATCATCTTCAATATTGACACCTAAGAATTGCACTTGACCGGTAAGGTCGTTGGCCGCTTGTGCGAGCAGCGGCATCTCCGCGATACATGGCGGGCACCAGGATGCCCATACGTTCACCACCAAAGGCGTACCTCTAATTGCTGAGAGGTCAACGGCGGATGTTCCATCAAGGCAATTAAGCGTCAAAGTAGGAAGCCCCGGAATCGCTGCATCAGGGGCAAACACTCCTTCAGGGCACGGATCAAGATTGGCAGCGGTGATTAACTGAGGATCAACTTCTTGCATCTCCGTTACTTCTGGTGCCACCGCACTTATTGGTGCGGTTGATTCTTCAACGAGATCGCCTGCAGTTTCTGTAGTAGCACACCCAGCCAGCACTAATGCCGCCGCCAAAATTCCCGCTGCCGGTGTGACTCTCACGCGCGTCCCTCAGTCTTCACAAGTTTCTCTGCTTCCGCTTTGTCGGTGGGGCCTTCTCCGAAGGACGGACACCGTGTGGCAAGTGTGCAGGCACCGCACGCAGGTTTGCGCGCATGACACACACGTCGCCCATGCCACAATACATAATGCGAGAGCATGGTCCAGTCTTTTGGCGGGAAGAGTTCAGCAACATCTTTCTCGACCTTGACCGGATCAGTGTGGGTTGTCCAATGAAACCTTCTCGCGAGTCGCCCGAAGTGAGTATCAATAGTTAGACCTGGCTGATCAAATGCATTACCCAAAACAACGAACGCGGTCTTACGACCTACACCGGGAAGCTTCACCAACTCCTCCAGGACTGCAGGTACCTCGCCACTATGGTCAGCACAGAGAGCTGCAGCCATGCCCATGATCGAGGTCGCTTTGCTTCGATAAAAGCCGGTTGGCCGAATGAGCTCTTCGAGTTCTGATTGATCCGCACCCGCATAGGCTGCAGCAGTGGGGTACCGCTTAAAAAGTTCTGGCGTCACGGAGTTCACGCGACGGTCAGTGCACTGCGCACTCAAAATAGTGGCGACCAAAAGTTCAAGGGGAGTTGCGAAGTCCAACTCGGGGCCAGCATCCGGATAAGTCTTGGCTAACTGCCGATAGATCCACCGAGCATTTCTGATCAACTCAGTATCCGCAACGGGTTTCACCGATTTCTTCGCTGGCACCCTCCAAGGGTATGTCGGGCCAATCCTCCACAAACGCATGTGCCTGCCAAGTGCCTCGAGAACATCGATTAAAGTTCCCATAGACCGGTGGTCGGGAGTTCTAGTGACTCCCCTTGGCGAGGTAAAGGTGGTGTGGGTTCACGTGGATAACGTCCTGAGTCAATCCCCCCTATTTTCTTCATTAGATCCCAATGCCGCCGCCGCACTGATCTCATCTCTCACCGAACAGCGGGTCGGTAAAGGAGAAATTCTCTTTCATGAGGGCGAGCCAGGTGACCATCTCTACGTGATCCTGGAAGGCAAAGTTAAGTTGGGTCGCGCTTCGGCAGATGGCCGCGAATCCCTTATGGCCGTTCTTGGACCCGGTGAAATGTTCGGAGAGCTCAGTCTGTTCGATCCGGGCCTTCGTACGTCCACCGCAACGGCGCTGACTGAAGCCCAGGTATACCGATTAGGAAATGCCCAATTGATGCCGTGGCTGGCAGGGAGACCAGAAGTTGCGGCTGCACTACTTCAAGCGCTAGCTCGCCGTTTGCGCCGCACCAATGAGGCCATGGCAGATCTCGTATTTTCCGATGTCCCAGGCCGTGTAGCCAAAGCCTTGATGGAACTAGGTGAAAAATTTGGCAGCATGAATGCCAATGGCCTATTGGTCACCCACGACATGACCCAAGAAGAACTGGCCCAACTGGTGGGAGCTTCGCGCGAAACGGTAAACAAAGCGCTCGCTGATTTTGCACAAAGAGGGTGGATTCAATTGGAATCACGCCAGGTATTAATCCTTGACGTTGAGCGACTGGGTAAACGCGCCCGCTAGTTGTTGCGCAAGTATTCCAACTGGGCGGCGACCGTGAGTTCAGCAGCCATCAACACACCTGGATCAACGTCTCTATATACAACTGATGTGATTTCCGGCACCGTGGTCAGCCCCGAATTTACTGCAGCACGGACCTGCTCCAAACGTTCTCTTCGGTGCTTTTCATAGAAATCAATCAGGGTAACCGGGATGTCCGATATCGGACCGTGGCCCGGCAGCAATAGATCAATCTGTTCTTCAAGGCAGTGATCACGCAAATATCGCAGCGAATCAAAGTATTGATCTAGGCGACCATCAGGATGTGCGACAAGAGTTGTGCCCCTGCCCAACAATGTGTCACCTGAAAGCAAGTAGCGACCACTTGACGTTGTCACGGTGATGCACACACTGTCAGAGCTGTGACCCGGAGTGGAGTGCATGCGCAAAGTTGCACCTCCTAGATCCATGCCATCAATCTCGGTTTGTGGAATCACCGGAACGCGAAGTAACTCAGAAAGATCGGGCGCACCCTCCGAATGATCAATGTGCGCATGGGTCAAAATAATTGCGCGAACATTGCTCGGCACTGACTGAGAAATGCGGTGCAAATGTTCGTGATCTGCTGGGCCAGGGTCAATCACCACACATGAACCATCGGGTGACCCAATGATCCACGTATTTGTTCCTTCAAGTGTCCATGGAGATGGATTTGGTGCAAGCACGCACAGAACCCCCTCGGCAACGGTTCCACCTTTCCAAGGACTCGCTGCCGTGTCCGTCATGAAAGTTCCTCTCCTGAGGTTTCCATACGCGCTTCAGGAACTCCACGATAGGCAACTTCCATGGTGTCGCCGTTTATCAGATCCCAACGAATAGCTCCATCGTCATTTAATGCTGGTCGAGGTAAGCGCGGGTAGATTTTTCGCTGTTGTGCCATCTGTAGTAAATGCTCTACCCCGGATGCCGCCGCCAACTCCTGCAGAACCACTTGAGTGGGACGCAACATAGGTAACGAACCATTCTGGGATCGCTTCCATCCTTCCTGCGGGGTGAGCCACAACATCTCGTGCGCCTCAGTTGTTCGCAATTGCCCTTCCGTGCCAGGTGCTACGACCGCCAGATAGAAATGAACGTCATAGCGCATGGGTTCAATTTCCGGCGTGATCCAGTGATCCCACCGGGTCAAGGTGTCAACATCGATTCCCACTTCCTCACGCACTTCACGCTGTGCGCATGCAATAACAGGATCAGAGGAATCAAGATCAATAGGATCTACTTTCCCTCCAGGGAAGACCGCCATATGTGCTGCGAATTGCATGGTGGAGGAGCGGCGGAGCATCACGACTTCGAATGCGGATTGATCGAATGCGGATTGATCCAATCGTGAATTCACAGCACCATTCGGACGTACCAATATGACCGTTGCAGCCGGGAGTGCTGGGGGAATAACCCAACGATTGTCACCCCGCGCCACAGAGTCAATGCGTTCACGCACTGACATGCTGGAGGCCACGGGTTCACTCACGAACTATTTGAACTCAACAATCATGTCGACTTCAACAGGAGCATTGAGTGGTAGCGCGGCGACCCCGACAGCCGAGCGCGAATGTGCACCATTAAATGCTTTCCCCAAAAGATTGCTGGCACCATTGATAACCGCTGGTTGTGCGTGAAACTCTGGGTCACTGGACACAAAACCTGTCACTCGAACCACCTGAATCACCCGATCCAAATCACCCAGAACGCTCTTGACCGCGGCAATAGCATTCAGGGCACAGATCTCAGCAAGGCGAGCACCTTCTTCAGGTTCAATCTCAGCACCAAGTCGACCGGTGGCGGCAAGTGTTCCTGCGACCATGGGGAGTTGACCGGATGTGTATACATATGACCCTGAGATGACTGCGGGAACATAGGAGGCAACCGGAGCGGCTACCTCCGGTACAACAAGCCCAAGTTCGGCCAAACGATCTTCAACCTGTGACATCAACTAACCCTTCTGCCTTTTGAGATAAGCGACCATGTTTTCTGGATTTGGACCTGGCACGACCTGCACTAATTCCCAACCATCTTCTCCCCAGGTATCCAGGATCTGCTTGGTGGCGTGTATGAGTAGTGGCACTGTGGCGTATTCCCATGAAGTCATGCCGTGAGCGTAACGGTTGGGCATTGGTTAAGGTGAAGCAATGCACCCTGAACACGGGCCTGAACCCGGGCCTGAACCCGGGCCTGAACCCGGGCCTGAACCTGGAGCCTGGCCGGAAGTCACCCTCCATGTGGTGTCCGGCAAGGGTGGCACCGGGAAGACAACCGTTGCTGCGGCGCTGTCAATTGCTCTCGCAACCAATGGGCATCGCGTTCTCCTGATGGAGGTTGAGGGTCGACAAGGGATCGCTCAACTATTTGATGTTCCGCCGCTTCCTTATGAGGAACGGCGTGTGGCCGTTGCTCCTGGCAACGGTGAGGTGTGGGCTTTAGCGGTTGATACTGAAGATGCGCTTCTTGACTATTTAGAAATGTTTTACAAGATGCGCCGTGCAGGTTCGGCTCTTGGCAAAATGGGTGCCATTGATTTTGCAACGACTATTGCCCCTGGACTGCGCGATGTTCTCCTGACCGGGAAAGCAGTGGAAGTAGTCAAGCGCAAAGAGAAGAATGCCAAAAACGCTTATGACTATGTCGTCATGGATGCTCCCCCGACTGGCCGCATCACCCGATTCCTCAATGTCAATTCGGAGGTATCAGGGCTAGCAAAGGTTGGGCCGATTAAGAATCATGCAGATTCCGTCATGAGTGTGATTGCCTCCGATCAGACAGCTATCCATCTTGTGACTTTGTTGGAAGAGATGCCAGTCCAAGAGACCATTGACGGCATTGAGGACCTACACGCCAATGGTCTTCCGGTGGGTGGAATATTTGTTAATCTCATGCGCCCTCCGCGCCTAAATGAATCTCAACGTAGTGAAGCACTCCAGCACCATCTCGATTCCACACAGATCGCAGCGAGTTTGGGCGCCGTCGGGCTGGATGTTCCCGGATTAGTTGCTGTCCTCGAGCGTGAGGCCGTAGATCACTCACAGCGGGTGGAGTTAGAGCAACGAGAACTGGAACGCCTCTCTGAACTGGGTCTTCCCATGGTGACCCTGCCCCTCATTCCTTCGGGAATTGACCTCAGTGCCCTGTACGAACTTGCTCGAGTCATGCGCGATTCGGGTGTCACATCATGACGACTTTTGACATTGATGTATTGCTGAAAGATCCGAGCGTTCACATCATTGTGTGCACAGGAGCCGGCGGAGTGGGAAAGACCACCACAGCAGCAGCAATTGGTGTCCGCGCTGCCGAGCTTGGGCGCAATGTGTGTGTCCTCACCATTGATCCTGCCCGGCGCCTGGCTCAGGCCATGGGCCTCACCGAATTAGATAACACACCTCGCCCGGTTCACGGCGTTACCGGCGGCTCACTCAACGCCATGATGCTGGACATGAAGCGCACATTTGATGAGGTTGTGGAATCTCATGCAGACCCGGAGCGAGCTCAACAGATTTTGAGTAATCCGTTCTACCAAGCCCTGTCATCTTCATTTGCTGGAACCCAGGAATACATGGCCATGGAGAAACTCGGGCAGTTGCATAATGATTCCAGTGAGTGGGATTTGATTATTGTCGATACTCCACCTTCGCGTAATGCATTGGATTTTCTTGATGCACCTGCACGGTTAGGTTCTTTTCTTGATGGTCGTTTCATTCGAATTCTCACGGCACCTGCTCGCGGTGCCGGAAATGCACTGGGAAGGATCGCTGCTTTAGGCTTTGGGATTTTCACGAATGTGCTCAGCAAGATTCTTGGTGCACAGGTCCTGGCAGATATTGGTACTTTCGTCGCGGCGATCGACACCACTTTCGGTGGATTCCGTGAACGTGCTGATGCCACCTATGAATTACTCAAGCAGCCCGGTACAAAGTTCCTCGTCGTTGCGGCTCCCGAGCGCGATGCATTGCGCGAAGCATCTTTCTTTGTGGAACGACTTCAAAAAGACAACATGCCTTTGGCTGGGCTCGTGTTAAACCGGGTTCAAGATGTCGACACCACCGGGTTGTCAGAAGAACAGGTAGTCGCTGGAGCTCAAGCTTTACGAGGCATGGGGCCCGAGAATGAGTTAGCAGCGGCACTCTTGGAGTTGCATGCTGAGCGAATGCAACTCAAGGCCCGTCACAAGCACGTTATTCAAAGATTTGAGGGGGCACATCCGGGAGTTCCTATTATTTCTGTTCCCGCAATGGCTGAAGACGTTCATGATTTGGACGGTTTGCGGTCGGTCGGCACAGCACTAGCCGAACACACTGACTGGTAATCAGTCTTTGGGGAAGTCCGTCCAAACTTTACGAAGCGCGGTCGGTGCTGGTGAGAAGTGTTTGACGCTCATATTCGTTTTGAGCGCTCATGAGAAGGGTTCGCCATGAAGCGACATTTGGTCGACGACGAAGCAGTGCCCGACGCTCACGTTCGGTCATGCCTCCCCAGACGCCAAACTCAACACGGTTGTCCAGAGCGTCAGAGAGACATTCGGTGCGGACATCGCAACCGAGACAAATAGCCTTGACTCGATTTTGCGCTGCTCCCTGAACAAAGAGTGTGTCTGGGTCTGTTGTTCGACAGGCCGCTTGGGCCGCCCATTCCGTTGCGATAGACATTGAAAAAAATTCTCCTCAGCTCCAGCGGATGAATGTGCCAAATGTCGAAGGATCGCTTCGAGTCGAATGTTCCCTGGTGGGCAAACCTGTGTTGGGTAAACCTGGTGTTCCACCCACCAGCCGAGTGGTTCATTCGTACATCTGAACTATGTCGGCTCCCCACCCTCGAGTCAATACTTTTTCTATTCGGGAAAGTTGTCACAAAGTACGCCCCGGTCGTTGGGAATGGGGAACATCGGACATACCCTTGACGTCTGATGGCTGTGAACCGCGAACACCGCACCTTACGAGGGATTCTGACCCGCATCGCTGCCGTTGTTGGCATTGCGGTCCTCTCGGGTGCCCTGGTGGGCCTCATGGTGGTTCCCTTCGCTGGGAGCCTTGGGGTGCTGACCCGCGATGTTGTGCGTGATTTCGAGTCCCTCCCCGACGAACTCAATACCCCACCACTTCCAGAACGCAGTGTGATCCTCGCCGCCGACGGCTCCGTGCTGGCCACCCTCTATTACCAGAACCGAGTAGAGGTCCCCCTCGACAGCATCGCCCCGATCATGCGCCAAGCGACCATCGCTGTCGAGGATGCTCGATTCCTTGAACACAATGGTGTGGATTTTCGTGGGATTCTGCGAGCTTTCGCGTCCAATGCGAGCAGCGGCGAAATCTCTGAGGGTGCATCCACTCTCACCATGCAATACGTCAAGAATGTCTTGGTTAATCAAGCCACGACACCCGAGGAACTGGAAGCAGCCCGCGGCGACAACTCCGCGCGTAAACTCAAAGAAGTTCGATTCGCACTCGCATTGGAAAAGAGATTCACCAAAAGCGAGATTCTCTCGCGCTATCTCAACATCGCATACTTTGGTTCCGGTGCTTATGGAATTGAAGCCGCATCACGTCGGTACTTTTCTAAGCCCGCCTCCAACTTAAACCTCGTGGAGGCAGCGACGCTCGCGGGAATTGTGCAACGACCCACCGCCTACGATCCACTCCGAAATCCCGAACTCTCACAGGAACGGCGCAATGTTGTTCTCGGACGCATGGCGACACTGGGATACATCACATCTGAAACCGCAGACCAGGCCAAAGCAATTCCAGTCACAGAAACTCTGAACCCCACCGAGGTTTCCAACGGGTGCACATCAAGCTATGCACCCTTCTTTTGTGACTACGTCATTCAAACGATTCGTACCGATCCCACATTTGGTGAAACACCAGAGGAGCGGGAAGTCTTTCTCCGTCGCGGCGGCTACACCATTACCACCACAATCGATCCCGCCGTACAAAATCAAGTCACAGATGTTGTGAATTCAGCAATTCCTCCGACCGATGACAGCGGTAAGGCTGCTGCAATAAGCATGGTGGAGCCGGGCACGGGCCGGATACTCGCCATGACACAAAACCGCACATGGGGAACAAGTGGCAAAGGCAAAACAACCT
>CAZVLV010000001.1:11905-26200 GCA_964628015.1 uncultured Aquiluna sp.
CGTGAACCAGAATATGGGCGGCACCATCGGCATGCAGGCTGGTTCGACATTCAAGATTTTCACTCTTGCTGCGGCACTCGAAGCGGGAATCTCACCCAATGAGTACATCAGCGCACCGAGCCCAGCAACTTTCAATGATTTTCTGAATTGCGAAACGGGAGCGCCCTATGGCCCCATTACTGTCCGCAACTCGACGACATCTGGCACACTCAACATGCCTCAAGCAACTGCGTACTCCACCAACACCTATTTCATGGCACTGGAAGAACGCTTAGGGGTATGTCGCACCGTTGATATTGCCGAGTCACTCGGGGTCACTCTGGGTAACGGGGATCCTCTCCTGCGTGTTCCATCCTTCACCCTGGGAACTATGGAAGTTTCACCACTTTCGGTGGCAAATGCGTACGCCACCTTTGCCGCACATGGTCGTTACTGTGAACCAGTTTCCATAGTAGAGATTCGCGATCGCAATGGCGCCCGCCTTCCCGTTCCCGATGGTAACTGCCGACAAATTCTCGATCGAGCTGTTGCAGACGGCGTGACGTTCATGCTTAATGGAGTTGTCGATGGAAATATTTCCGGTCGAACTGGAGCTGCCATGAGTTTGGGTGATCGACCCGTTGCCGGCAAAACCGGAACAACAAATGAGTCAGCTGCCGTGTGGTTCGCGGGTTACACCCCCCAGGTTTCAGCCGCTGTTTGGGTCGGTGATCCTCGAGGAGGGTTCGCATTCCCGCTCAAAGATGTCACAATCAATGGCACCTATTACCGACAGGTCTTTGGCGGAACATTCCCCGGACCTATTTGGAAAGAATCGATGCAGATAGCGAGTGCAAATCTGCCGATTGCCAATTTTGATTTGCGCACCCAATTCACCGCACCTGCTTTCACGCCCCGACCACAGGTTCAAGACGAAGCCGAGATATTCATTCAAGATGGTGGCTCGGAGTTTGACAACACCGAGGCGAATACATTCGGTGAAGACCCAGTAGAGCCTGATACAGCACCTGCTCCCGAACCCGCTGGAGAATTCGAGAACACGCTCCCTTAACTATTAGAGCGTGCACGCAATCTGCGCGAATTAACCTAATGCGGATTTCACCATGGCTGCAACGATGCCGCCATCAGCTCTGCCCTTTACCTGGGGCTGCACGATTTTCATGACGGCGCCAATCGCGGCACCTCCGCTCACCCCAGTTTCGGCAACGGTAGCGACGGCAGCATTCACAATATCTGCGATTTGTGCGTCATTGAGTTGCGCGGGGAGATAACCACTAATGACTTCCCATTCGGCGTTCTCCCTGTCAGCGAGTTCAGGGCGTTGAGCTTCGGTGTAAGCAGCGGCACTTTCTCTGCGCTTTTTTGCTTCGCGAGTGAGAACTGTCAGGACGTCTTCGTCGGAGAGCACGCGCACTTCTTTGCCCGATACTTCTTCATTGGTCACCGCGGTGAGCACCATGCGAAGGGTGGATGCTGCCAGTTCATTTCGCGACTTGATTGCTGCGGTCAAATCAGCTTGAAGCTGGGCTTTCAGGGGCGCACTCTGGTCTGCTGACATGTTGGCATTGTGGCACATGTAAACATTAGGCATGGTGTCCGTCGGAAAGACCCTCGCAGGTGGTGCAGTCCTTGGTGCCGGTGCATTGGCGTACGCCCATCTTGAAACCACCCGCTTCACGCTCCGCAGGCAAACTATTCCCGCGCTGCCATTCGGGCAACGTGATCTGCGCATTCTTCATATCTCTGACCTTCACATGGTTCCGGGCCAACACCGCAAGCGTGAATGGGTGCAATCACTCGCTGCCCTGTCACCTGATGCAGTGGTAGCCACCGGAGATTTCCTCTCCCATGACAACGGCATCCCATCCGCACTTGAGGCACTCACTCCTCTCCTAGAAATTCCCGGCGTATTTGTTTTGGGAAGTAATGATTACTACGCCCCTAAACCAATAAATCCTGCGAAGTATTTCGCGGGCCCCTCCGCCTTAGAGCCCAAGCGGAAAATGTTGGATTGGGAACCATTAGCTCGGGGACTTGCTCATGGTGGCTGGCACAACCTGACAAACACGTCGAGTGAGTGGAAAGTTGATGGTCGACTCATTGATGTGCGCGGGGTAGATGACCCCCATATTGGTCGTGACGACTATTCCCAGGTAGCGGGCCGATTCAATCCAGATGCGGACCTGTCCCTGGGCGTTGTGCACGCACCGTATTTACGCGTTATTGATGCTATGGCAGCTGACGGAGCCCATGCCATATTCGCGGGGCATACTCATGGCGGCCAACTGCGTATTCCTGGATACGGTGCACTCGTCACCAACTGTGACCTTGACACTCAACGCGCCCGTGGTCTGTCTCGTCACGGTGACAGTTTCTTACTTGTGTCTGCGGGTCTGGGTTGCTCACGCTATGCACCCTTCCGATTTGCCTGTCCTCCCGAAGCCACACTGATCACGTTCACCGCAGGCAACTAACGAGCCCCACTACATATTGGTGATCTTGTGGGCCTTACCGTCTCGCGTATAGGTAACCCATTCACCCGTTTGCTCACCATTTTTAAAGTGACCTGACCGCATGAGGGTTCCATCAGCGCGATACCACTTCCAGGAACCGTGCAATTCGCCTTTCGTCATTTTGCCCTCTGCCTTGAGCTGTCCCGAGGTATAAAACTCTTTAAACTCCCCACTTTTCTTGGGGAAACTTTCATTGATCTCCGCAATGCGAAACTTAATTATTTTCCGCAGCAGCGCAGCAGGAAAGGGCTTATCTCTGTCAAACTTCAGTGCACCCTTGGATGCTCTGTACTTTTCAACCTCGGGACCAAATCCTTCAAAAGGAGCACCCACTCCAGGGAAAATCGTGTTGTGATTCTTAAATCCCGCGTACCCCAAAACCAATACCCCCGAAATACGAATACTCGGCATGCTCCACGCAATGACTTCTTCACCTGCAGGCAAAGCCTTGACGACAACGGACCGCACAGATTCCAATGCAGCCCGCTGATCGGCGTCAAATCTCTTCAGATACTTCGTGACATCTGTGCTGCTCATTTGATCCACTCCCTCATTCCAGCCCGCCGGCGCATTATTTCGTAAGGAATGCCACCGCTAGAATTGTGGGGCTCACACACTATTTTTGAAGGCTAATTGATGCGGGGTGTGGCGCAGCTTGGTAGCGCGCTTCGTTCGGGACGAAGAGGCCGTGGGTTCGAATCCCGCCACCCCGACCAACATCGATAGTGAAGCAATTTTCCGTGCAAAGTAGAGTGCGACCGTGATTGATCGCCGCCCAGCTCGATCGGACCTCGGCCCGACGACTCGCGCATACGTCAAATCCATGGGATGGCGATCAGTGAACTTTCATACTCATATTTCCTTGGTCAACAAATATGTGTATGTAGAGGTTCCAAAGGCTGGGTGCGGCACCATGAAAGCTACCTTGGGTGCGCTGGAGGGCGGACGCCTCAACGAAACACATGCTCAGCGCTTTATTGACAAACCACACAATGGCGTGAAATCAGGAGCCCATGTTCGTCCTTATCAACTTCCCAGCGACCTTCTCGAAGAAGTATTTGCCAGTAAGGAATTTAACCGCTTCACCGTTGTTCGTGATCCCGGTTCGAGAGTACTGAGTGGTTATCTTGAGAAAATTCAACAAGGTTTGCGACAGAGTGAAGAAATATCTAATGCCCTCAATGGTAAACCGGCCGAGGACATTAGTTTCGAAGAATTCCTCTCCGTGATCGCGCAACAAGATTCACGCGACCAAGATCCTCACTGGAGGAGGCAAGCAGATCACATTGGTATAGGAATCATCGACTTTAACGAGATCATTCACTTGGAGAATCTGAATGATTCCTGGGACTTGGTGGCCCAACTCACGAGAACCCCTGATCTAGACGGCCAGTACTACTGCAAAACGTCAACAAAAGCGTCCTCGAAAGTGGAGCAGTACCGAACCCCTGAAACCGATTCCCTTGTTCGCGAGATTTACCAGCGCGACTTCGCGGAATTGAATTACTGACTAGATCAGCAGTTCGGCAATTTGCACTGCATTGAGGGCAGCGCCTTTACGTAAATTGTCATTACTCACGAACATGACCAAACCGCGATTGTTATCCACGCTCTGATCTTGGCGAATGCGCCCAACAAAACTCGGGTCAGCTCCTGCGGCCTGAAGCGGTGTGGGGACCTCCGACAGCTCAACACCTGGGGCCGCGTTCAGAGCTGCGGTTGCTTCGGCCGGCGTTATTGCATTCTCAAACTCTGCATTGATACTCAGCGAGTGTCCGGTAAAGACGGGAACGCGCACACATGTTCCCGACACACGCAAATTCGGCAGCCCAAGAATCTTTCGGCTTTCATTACGAAGCTTTTGCTCTTCATCGGTTTCGTCACTGCCATCACTTGCAATTGCACCCGCTAAAGGAACAACGTCAAAAGCAATTGTGCGCACATACTTCTTGGGCTCGGGGAAAGTCACTGAAGATCCAGAGTGTGTGAGTGCAGCAACATCTTGGGTCATTGCCTGTTCCAATTGCCCCACGAGTTCCTCTACACCGGCAAGGCCACTTCCCGAAACCGCTTGAAAAGTGGTGACCACGATTCGCTGCAAACCAGCAACGGAATCCAGAGCTTTGAGCACAGGCATGGCTGCCATGGTTGTGCAATTAGGATTAGCAATGATTCCTTTGGTGGCCTCTGCAATTGCTTCGGGATTAACCTCACTTACCACGAGTGGAACATCGGGATCCATGCGCCAGGCAGATGAATTGTCAATAACTATGGCGCCCGCTGCGGCAAAGCGCGGAGCGATTTCCTTTGAGGTAGCTCCGCCAGCAGAGAACAACGCAATATCAATCCCACTGACATCTGCTGTGGCAGCGTCTTCGACCGTGATTTCTTGCCCCTCCCAAGTAATCACTGAACCAGCCGAGCGTGCTGATGCAAACAACCTCAACGTCTTGATCGGGAAGTCCCGTTCCGCCAACAGGCGCAACATGACAGAACCGACCTGGCCTGTGGCACCCACAACCGCGATATTCTTCCCAGCAAAGTTCTTCTCTTCAGCCATGTGATTAACGCCCTGTTCCTGCATACACAACAGCTTCGCCGTCTGCGTCTAGGCCGAAGGCCGTGTGAATCGCCTGTACGGCCTGAGGTGCGGAGTCTGCCCTCGTCACGATCGAGATTCGGATCTCACTAGTTGCAATCATTTCCACGTTAATACCTGCCTCGGCGAGAGCGGTAAAGAAGTCAGCGGACACTCCAGGATGCGAGCGCATACCTGCACCCACGAGCGAGATCTTGGCGATTTGATCGTCCACGCTGAGTGATTCAAAATCGATCGTGTCGCGAGCACCATTGAGCGCTGTCATCGCGGACTGAACGGAATCCTGAGGGCACGTGAAAGTGACGTCGGTGCGTCCTGTTGCCGTGGAGGAGACATTCTGCACAATCATGTCAACGTTGATCTGAGCATCGGCCAAGGCACGGAAGATTCCTGCTGCCTCACCTGGTTTGTCAGGGACACCCACCACAGTGACCTTGGCATCTTTGAGGTCTGCGGCCACACCCGAGATGATTGGTTGTTCCACGATTTTTCCTTCCGTAACGGCGGCCTGCACACCCTCGGGCGAGAGGACCCACGTGCCTTCTGACTGTGAAAACGATGAACGCACATGGATTGGGACATTGAATCGGCGCGCGTACTCCACACAACGCAAATGCAGCACTTTTGCACCGACTGCTGCAAGCTCGAGCATTTCTTCATAGGTGATGAAATCAACTTTTGAGGCTTTGCTCACCACACGCGGATCTGTTGTGAAGACTCCATCTACATCTGTGTAGATCTCACAGACATCGGCACCCAGTGCGGCAGCCAATGCAACTGCGGTGGTGTCAGAACCCCCACGACCTAATGTAGTGATGTCTTTGGTGTCCTGTGCAACACCTTGGAAACCAGCGACAATCGGGATCGCACCTTTTTCCAGAGCGTCGGTGATTCGCCCTGGAGTGACATCGATGATGCGAGCCGCTCCGTGAGCAGAATCGGTGATCAAACCGGCTTGTGAACCCGTATAGGAACGGGACACCGCGCCTAAATCTGAAATGGCCATGGCAAGCAATGCCATGGAAATACGCTCACCTGCTGTGAGAAGCATGTCCAGTTCTCGTGCCGGCGGGAGTGGGGACACCTGCTGGGCGAGATCCATGAGTTCATCGGTGGTGTCGCCCATGGCGGACACCACGACAACAACCTCGTGGCCCGCCTTTTTCGTGTCCACAATCCTGCGTGCAACACGCTTAATACTGACTGCGTCAGCGACGCTGGAGCCACCGTATTTTTGGACTATGAGGGACACAAGACCCTAGTTTAGTCTTCACGGGTATTGTGCAACTCACCGATTCCGACCGAAGGAAAAAATGCCGGCCTCTGCAGGAACTGCAATTGATGCAATAGATGTCACCAAGACCTATGGCGACTTCACGGCACTGGCAGGTGTTTCCATTCATGTGGAGCAGGGTGAGTGCCTCGCCATACTGGGACCCAATGGCGCCGGCAAAACAACCCTCACTGAGATTCTGGAGGGTTATCGCGAGAGGGATTCAGGGCAAGTCAGTGTTCTTGGTGTTGATCCCGGAAAGCCGAATCCCGCGTGGAAGGCAAAAATTGGAATAGTGCTGCAGCAGGCAAGTGACATGGCAGACCTCACGGTCGGTGAAACCATTTCGCACTTTGCCAAGTATTACCCGAATCCTGCCAATGTGGACGAAGTCATTGGCGCCGTTGGCCTTACCGAGAAAGTTAATTCACGCAACGGAAAACTCAGCGGTGGCCAACGTCGACGTCTTGACGTTGCACTGGGGATTATTGGCAACCCTGAGGTCCTATTCCTTGATGAACCGACGACCGGATTTGACCCAGAGGCACGTCGGGAATTTTGGGTGTTGATTGAACGCTTGAAATCAGAAGGCACGACCATTTTGTTGACGACCCACTATTTGGATGAAGCCCAATTTCTCGCTGACCGAGTGGCTGTCATTGCGCGTGGGCGCATTGTGGCTGAAGGTGTGCCGGACTCCATCGGAGATCGACATAACGCAATTGTGAGTTGGACTCAGAATGGTAAAGAGTTCACAGAATCAACTGAGGAGCCAACAGCATTTGTTCGGAATCTCGCCACTCAATTCAATGGCGAAATTCCGAACTTATCTGTGCGGCGCGCAAGCTTGGAAGATGCATATCTTCAATTGATTGCTCAGGATCGTGACTCGAATCATTCCGATCTCATCGGCGGTGAACACGCATGAACGCAATTCGCATGGGTATGGGTCGGATCGGAATTGAACTGAAGCAGTTCTTCCGTGACCGCGAATCTGCTGTTTTCAACTTTCTCCTGCCCATGATTCTGTTGGTGATATTCGGGTCAGTGTTCGGTGGACAGGAATTGGGTGACTCAGGCATCACTTTCGCTCAATACTTTGTCGCAGGCATGATCGCCTCCGGCATTTTGTATACGTCCTTTCAGAATCTCGCCATCTCCATTCCCATGGAACGTGAAGACGGGACCCTGAAGAGACTTCAAGGCACACCAATGCCCCGGTCTGCATTTTTCATTGGGAAAATCGGAATGGTCTTTGTGGCGTACATTGCTCAGGTCACCATTTTGATAGCGGTCGGTGTGATTTTTTATGGGATTGATCTGCCCACCACATCGCTGGCAATCTTTACATTTATCTGGGTCAGTGTGTTAGGCCTGATTGCCTGGACACTTCTCGGAATTGCGTATTCGGTAGTTCCTAAGCAGGGCAAAGGAGCCGCTGCATTGGTCTCACCCGTGGTGCTGGTTTTGCAATTTACGTCCGGTGTCTTCTTCGTCTTCAGTGACCTTCCTCAATGGATGCAAACTTTCGCATCACTGTTCCCATTGAAATGGCTGACTCAAGCCATGCGCAGTGTGTTCCTTCCTGACACCGCAGCCGCCATGGAAGTTGCTGGTTCATTTGAACTGGGCATGACAGCTCTGGTGTTGGTCATCTGGATCGTAATTGGGGCGGTATTGGCCACCGTGTTTTTCCGATGGACTCCACGCGGAGCCAAGTAGCACGTCATTGTGTGAAACGGGAGTTAAGTTCCCACTTGCCTGCGCCCGGCGAACGCTCTGCCAAGCGTGATTTCGTCTGCATACTCCAAATCTCCACCGACGGGTAAACCACTTGCTAAACGAGACACCGTGATGCCGAGTGGCGCGATTGTCCTGGAGAGATAGGTAGCGGTTGCTTCACCTTCAAGATTTGGGTCGGTAGCAATAATGACTTCTGTCACCGTATTGTCACTGAGTCGGATCATGAGTTCTCGAATTCGAAGGTCATCGGGACCAATTCCGTCAATGGGATTAATTGCGCCACCCAAAATGTGGTACCTGCCACGAAACTCGCGTGTCTTTTCGATTGCCACAACATCTTTGGGTTCCTCGACAACACACAGCACGGTGAGATCCCGTTTGGGATCCGAGCAAATTCGACAAATTTCCGATTGGGCGACATTTCCGCACACTGTGCAAAACTGCACTTTCGCCTTTACTTCAAGGAGAACCTCCGCGAGGCGTTGGACATCTTCTGAGTCCGCACCCAGTATGTGAAATGCAATACGTTGCGCACTTTTGGGTCCAACGCCCGGCAAGCGACCTAATTCATCAATGAGGTCCTGAACTATTCCTTCATACATGATGACTAACCGAGCTCAATCTCGCCGATTTGCACGCCGCCAAGTTCTTGGGCAATTAGGTCAACTCCGGTGACATCCTGGGTTGTTTCATCGTCAAGCTGCGGAATGTCGTCTGCGACAGGAGCGACCGTGGGTTTACCCGTTGCTCCTTGAACAATGTCAACTGTGCAGTCAACTTGCAAGACATCGAGGATGGCTTGGCGCAGCCGTTCATCGTGGCCGCCACTTTTGACATTGTTGTAACGACCCGCATCTTTGACCCCCACAGCGAGTACTCCATTGTCAAAAGACAGCGGGGTGGATTCGGTGAACCCCATCCAGGCCACTCTCGAATACTTCAAGAGTGCATCCATGACGGCTGGCCACATGGATACAAATGAGGCCAATGTGGTGGTTCCCGCAGCTGGTGTCGCTGTTTTCTTATTGGAAGATTTCTCGGGAGCAGATTTCTCGGGAGCAGATTTCTCGGGTGCAGTTTTTGGTGCGACTTTGGAAAGCTTGGGAGGTGCGGGCGGAACTGCAGGTTTGTCGGGTGC
This sequence comes from uncultured Aquiluna sp., assembly GCA_964628015.1. GTDB lineage: Bacteria > Actinomycetota > Actinomycetes > S36-B12 > S36-B12 > UBA4592. Next base: position 21,172 of record CAZVLV010000001.1, read on the forward strand.
CGTTGAAGTAGCGGCACTTGCACTGGGTTTAGTGACCGGCGTTGACGGTGATTCAGATTGAACTCGTGATTCGGGAAGAACTTGTGACCCCATGGGTGCAACACCGAGTGAAATCCCACGTTCGAGTTGATCGAGTCGAGCACGCAAACCCTCGGTGGAGTCATCGACAGCGGGAAGCAGCAACTTCGCCATCAGGAGCTCTAGTTGTAGCCGCGGGGCTGTAGCGCCTTTGATTTCCGTCAATGCCTTGGATACGAGATCGCCGGCACGGGCGAGTTCAGCAGACCCAATGCGATTTGCCTGAGTCACCACAACATCGACAATGTCCTCGGGTGCGTGAATTAATCCTGATTCTGCAGCGCCTGGAACACGTTGCACAACTATCAAATCCCGGATCCTCTCGAGTAGGTCAGTGACAAACCTCCGAGGCTCATTTCCGGATTCAATTACTCTGTCTACAACATCAAAAAGGGCCGCACCATTGCGATCAATGATGGAATCAACCGTTTCCGTGAGCAGTGCTGAATCTGTCATGCCCAACTGCACAACGGCGTCTTGGTAGGTCACACCTTCAGGACCGCACCCTGAAATTACTTGACCCAAAATGGACAGCGAGTCTCGCACACTGCCCGCTCCCGCGCGTGCAATGAGGGCGAGCGCTGCCGGGTCGGCCGGAATACCTTCTTGTTCGCACACTCCTGCAAGGTGCTCCTGGAGAACCTTGACCGGAACCAACCGGAAGTTGTAGTTGTGGGTGCGAGACCGAATCGTGGGAAGTACTTTGTCAGCCTCGGTTGTCGCAAAAATGAATCGGACATGTTCGGGTGGTTCCTCGACCAACTTCAGTAATGCGTTGAAGCCTGCAGGTGAAATCATGTGTGCTTCGTCAATGATGTACACCTTGTATCGAGATTTCGCGGGGCCAAACATGGCTCTTTCGCGAAGATCTCTGGTGTCATCAACACCACCGTGGCTAGCGGCATCTAATTCAATGACGTCAATTGATCCGGAACCCGTGGCCGATAAATCAATGCAACTTTCACACACACCGCATGGGTCCGGGGTCGGACCTTGCTCACAATTAAGAGACCGCGCCAGAATGCGCGCAGTAGATGTTTTGCCACACCCGCGAGGACCGGAGAGCAAATACGCGTGGTGCATGCGATTGTTTTCCAGTGCTCGTCGGAGGGGGGCTGTGACGTGTTCCTGTCCAACAACGCCACTCAAGGTGGACGGACGATAGGTGCGATACAGCGCCATATGTGAGCCCTGCGCGCTGTCAGAGGTCTGCGGACTTGCAGCTACTGCTGTTTCGCCCTTTTTCGCCACGCTGCCACTCTACCGTGCGGTATGACATCGAAATTTGTTTCGGGAGCTAATCGGCCTAATGGTTGCTTCGCAACAAGTTACTTTGCAACAAATAGATCAATGAGCTCACTTACCTTATGACCGGATTCGGCGGGATGTCGGAACGGCTGTTTGCGATTCACGGAATAGGTGTTTCGGCGGCCGGTGCGCTCTCTGGTGATATACCCGGATCCCTCGAGGTCCGTCACTATCGATTGGGCGGTGCGCTCGGTGACACCAGCTGCTTGAGCGAGGTCACGAATACGGAGCTGCGGCTGTTGGGCAATGAGCAACAGAATTCGCCCGTGGTTGGTCAAGAGCGTCCAATGGCGCTCTTGGTGGTCAAGATGGTTCGGGTGATCCGGGTGTACGTCTTCCACTGTCATCACTCCCCCCTGCCCACAGGGCATCTTGACTGGTGAGAACCTCGGTGGGAACCGCACTCTCGTCGGTGGGAACCGTACTCTCCTCGGAGAGGCCGTGCACTACCGAAAAACATATGGTATAAAATACCCGAAATTAAATTCATGTCAATCTTTACGTATATGAGAGAGGTGTCTCCGACATGGTGGCAGGGAAAAAGTTCGAGCTCACCGAAGATCAATACCGGCAACTATGGGATACCTCCGCAGCAGGTGGCTACCCCGCTAATCACTTTGCATTCCGACAAATACTCAATGTCCTTAACGAGCGCGGTGCACGCACCCTGTTAGAAGTGGGAATTGGTCACGGCAACGCAATTCCAATTTTTGAAGCTGCAGGTGTCGAAGTTTCCGGATTCGATATCGATCAAGAGTTCGTGACAAAGAGCCGAGCATCCATGTCGGGCTGGGGTTTACCCGAAGACCGTGTCACATGGGGAGACATTGAAGATTCAGTTTCGCTGTCCCCATGGCGTGCTCAAGGTTCTTTTGACGCCCTCCTTGCCATGGGTGTGCTTCCACACGTCACTCACGAAAAAGTTGCCTTGGAAAACATGCGTCACCTGGTGAAGCCGGGCGGGACCGTTTTCGTTGAATGCCGCAACAAACTTTTCTCATTAGTCACCTTTAATCGGTTCACCTACGAATTCATCATGGATGACCTACTTGCCGGAGTTTCAACAGATGTCCGTCAAGCCGCTGGTGAATTTCTCGAGACTCGTGTTGACGTAAATATGCCTCCTAAGCCAACCGGCCACGAAGCTAAGTACCACAATCCCCTGGAAATAGATCAAGTCTTTCTTGATGCAGGTTTCACTAACGTTGTCATTCGACCATTCCACTACCACGCCGCAATGCCACGTCTGGAAAACCCATTGGGCGAAGCATTCCGCCGTGAGTCCATAGCATTAGAAAATGAACCGTCTAACTGGCGAGGGCTGTTCCTATGCTCTGCCTTTGTTGTACAAGCTGATCGACCCACAGAAACCAACTAGACACCAAATCATTGAGGAAAGAGATTAAGCCATGGGAGATGTCCGCGCACATTACGACGGCTCAGCACCGACCTACCACGAGCAATATGATCCAGAATTGATATGGAAGAACGCTGAGTACCCGGCTAACTTCTTTCGTTTAGAGAAAGTCATCGACATACTTCGCGCCGCGGGCGCTCAAAGTGTCTATGACTTGGGAGCGGGCGAGGCTAGCCCCATGGTGCGCATTCACCAAGAACTTGGAATTCGTGCGCTAGGTAGCGATCTTTCCCCTGAAATGGTGGTTCTAGGTCGGGAAAATCTGTCTCGCCACGGGATCGACCCAGAGTGGCTCACCGAACTCGACATCAATGACAAAGATGCATTGAGACGGGAACGGGATCGCGTTGGAACATTTGATGCAGTGATCGCACTCGGCGTCATTCCACATGTCGCCGATGACAACTGGTTTGTCGAGGCCATGAGTATGTTCCTGAATCCTGGTGGAACTTTGATTCTGCAGTTCCGCAATTCCATGTTTTCTATGTTCACCATGAACCGATTAACTAAGGAATTCATTCTCGAGGACCTCATGTCCCCCATCCCCGAGAACTTTAAGTCCGTCGTCGCGGCTGATCTTGATCAACGTTTGGCAGTCGATAAACCGCCTATTCGTCGGCGCGATGACGGCCACGGTTATGACGAAATTCTCTCAAGATTTCACAATCCGCTTGAACTTGCTGAAGTGGTGAAGAGTCATGGTTTCGTGGACATTGATTACCGTTGGTATAACTTCCATCCCACTTACCCGATGGTTGCTGGAGCCATTGATCCAACCGAGTATCGGGCGGCCCAAATAGCACTCGAGGCTGATCAATCGTGGCGCGGAATGTTTTTATGCTCCGCAGGAATGATCATTGCGAAGAAGTCACCATGAACACCGCGGCCGTCGTCACCCCCGATGACGTTCTCGATGCTCTAGAGAACGAGGCAATTGGGATACTCCGTGAAACGGCTGCAGCTTTTGCCCGACCAGTTCTCATGTACTCCATTGGTAAAGATTCTTCCGTTCTCCTCCATCTTTCCCGGAAGGCATTCTTCCCTGCCGGATTTCCCTATCCCTGTTTGCATGTCGACAGTCAGTGGGAGTTCCGCGAGGTAATCGAGCATCGAGATCGCATGGCACGGGAATATGGATTCGAGCTGATAGTTGCCCAAAGCGAGCAAGGTATCGCCGAGGGAGTGAGCCCCATGTCACACGGTATCCACGAATACACCCGAATCATGCGGACTTCCCCACTGCTCGAGGCATTGGATAGCGGTGGTTTCGATGCCGCCATTGGTGGCGGTCGTCGTGACGAAGAACGCAGTCGAGCCAAGGAACGAATCTTCAGTCTTCGCGAAGCGGGCCAACGTTGGGAACCTCGCAATCAACGCCCTGAATTCTGGCGAACAGCCAATACCAAACTGGTCAATGGACAAACCATGCGTGTTTTTCCACTGTCCAACTGGACTGAGTTGGATATCTGGCGATACATCCGTCGTGAAAACATTCCGGTTGTTGACCTGTACTTCGCCAAACCTCGTCCAACGGTGGAACGTGACGGGACTCTCCTTGTTCCCGACGATGACCGCATGCCACTCCTAGAAGGTGAACAACTTGTAACTCGGAATGTGCGGTTTAGAACTCTTGGGTGCTTTCCCGTCACGGGCGCCGTGGAATCTGAAGCAGAGAATATGGATTTACTGGTTCGGGAAATGGAACTCACCCGAGACAGTGAAAGAGCGGGTCGCCTCGTCGATGGTGACATGGGTGACTCGATGGAAGCAAAAAAGAGATCCGGTTATTTCTAATCACATTAGCGAAAGGATGTAATCATGTTCAAAACAGCAGTGGTATCAGGCGCAGCTTGCGCAATGCTTGTCACTCTTGTTGGCGCACCACCTGCATCTGCTCGCGAACTTGACCGTGTCCAAAAGATGTGCGGACAGGCAACGGTCACAGCAAAGCTGGAACAGGACGGTCGCGACTGCGAAGTAGATGTCGAAGTGTATTCATCAGCACGCGGCGAGAAATGGCGACTTGTTGTGCGGGACGCAAATGGCAATGTCCTTCACCGGATTAATCGCACCACCAATCGCGATGCCGAGTTTGCTGTGTGGCGTTATGTGCCACTCAACGCAAACCAGATCGACGTGCGTGTTTCGGGACCTTCAGGTCAGGCCTGCACCGTGCGTTTATCTGCCAATTAATCACATGTCGCTTCGCACCACACATAAGTAACA
>CAZVLV010000002.1:0-3331 GCA_964628015.1 uncultured Aquiluna sp.
CGATTCAATACAGACGTGAGCTGAACGGCTTGTTGGCGGACATCTGCCACAGAAGTGGTGACATTTTGAGTGTGGTGTGCCAGAGATGTCAGTAGTTCCGCTTTCAGGGCAGTGGCTGAAGCGATACCGGCGGCTTGATTATTCGCCACCTGTGTATTCATGCGGTCGATGGCGTCAGAGAGTGAGTGAAGCCCTGACTCCAACTGAGGAATGGCTGGATCTGATGTGCGACTTCGGCCGAGGAAAAAGCCCACAGCGATTCCCACTCCAATGAGGACAATCGCCAGAAGTACCGTTGAAGCATCCATGTACTCATGGTGACATGTCAATCTGACAATCCCTCGAATCAACACTTCATGCCCACCATGTGGGAGCAGACAATCTCTGAGATCTAGACTCACCGCCGTGGGATTAACTCTGGGTATTGTCGGATTACCGAATGTAGGCAAGTCAACGCTGTTCAATGCTTTGACGAAAAATAATGTGCTTGCGGCCAACTACCCATTCGCCACCATTGAGCCCAATACGGGTGTCGTTGGCGTTCCCGATGATCGGCTCAATACTTTGGCAGAAATATTTAGCTCGGAGAAAGTAATTCCGGCCAGTGTCACCTTCGTTGATATTGCCGGAATAGTGAAAGGTGCATCAGAAGGTGCCGGACTTGGGAATAAATTTCTAGCCAACATTAGGGAATCGGATGCCGTTTGCCAGGTTCTGAGAGCTTTCACCGATGACGATGTTGTGCACGTTGAAGGCAGGGTGTCCCCACAGGAGGACATGGAGACCATCAACACTGAATTGATTCTCGCTGATATGCAGACTCTGGAGAAGGCGATTCCGCGGCTACAGAAAGAAGTTCGGCTCGATAAGTCGAAGGCGGTAGTTCTCGAGGCTGCGGAGGCTGCCCAAGAGATTTTGAATTCTGGGAAAACACTATTCAGTGCAGGTTTTGATTCCACTCCAATTCGTGAACTCTTTCTTCTCACCGCTAAGCCATTCGTCTATGTTGTCAATGCAGATGAAACTGAGTTAGCAGATCAAGATTTTCGCAAGGAGATGCGTGAACTTGTGGCACCAGCCGAAGTTGTTTTCCTTGATGCAAAGATCGAATCGGAGTTAGTTGAGTTATCTGACGAGGAAGCATTGGAACTCTTGCAGTCAGTAGGCCAAGATGAATCTGGGTTGAAGGCGCTCGCCCGCGTTGGATTCACTACTTTGGGGCTACAGACCTACCTCACTGCAGGACCTAAAGAGGCGCGGGCCTGGACTATTCCCAAAAATGCAACAGCACCTGAAGCCGCGGGCGTGATTCACACGGATTTCCAAAAAGGATTTATTAAAGCGGAAATAGTGTCTTTCAATGAACTGGTGGATGCAGGTTCCATGTCTGAAGCCAAAGCTCGTGGCAAAGTGCGCATTGAAGGTAAGGACTACGTCATGCAAGATGGCGATGTCGTCGAATTCCGATTCAATGTCTGAAAGCTTTATTCATGATCAATGCGACAATGAGGCCACGTCCAACTACAGGGAGACCAACTAATGAGCGAACAGCCTGCCTACAGCGTTGAAAGAGAAATTGATATCCCCGTCGATATTCTGTGGGCTGCTTGGACTGACCCCGATGCCTTAGCCGTGTGGTATCACGGAGTTGGTCATTCCGTTGTCCCTGTATCAGTGATATCTGATCCTGTGGTTGGCGGTCTGTGGGCGGTGGGTGTGAGTGTGCCTGACGAGGATTTTGTCGCTTACTTTTTTGGTAAGTACACGGCGGTGATAGAAAATGCCCGCCTCGAGCACACCTTGCATTACACACAGTCCGCTGAAGAGTTCGTTGCAATGGACTTCACTACTGAGTTTCACCGAATTCTTGTGGAATTCGAAACTCGGGATTTCCGCAGTTGGGTGAAGTTCAGCCAGTTTGGTGATCTACCAGAGAAAGACGCCATCCAAGCGCAAGTCGGAATGGAAAGTTACTTTGACTCACTAGAGCATTATTTGAGCATCTCATAACTTGAGTAACCACATCATTGAGCTCTCATTGCGTGAGATTTCTTCAAACCCGTTTTTCTGCAGCACTTCCTGACTTGCTGTATTCGTAAGAGCGGTCTCGGCGCAAAGATGTTCAATCCCTCGTGCGCGCGCCTCATGCACAATGCCCGTGACAGCTTCTGTGCCCAACCCTTGACCGTGTACAGAAGGCGTTAGTTCGTATCTAATCTCCACCGCAATCACCTGGTCGAATTGCTGCTCACCTTTGAATCCGATGGAGCCAATTGCCTCGCCGGTCGATCGAAGTCGTAACTGAAACATGCCACTTGGCACATGGGATTCACTGGCAAGTCGTGCAATAAGAATGTCATTGGTGGTGGGATAGTCAATTGACCAGACTTTATTCTCTCGGTTATTGGCAGCGATATCGCTTATTTCATATTCCACATCAATGAAGTCCAATCGGTGGGATTGATGTGTTGGTTCAAGAACTTCGATTCCATGCAATCGCCACGACTCAATAGCTGTGTTCACCGATTTCTCGGGAGTCAGTATGTAATCAGTATCAAAGGTACTGATAACAAATATCGGGACTCCTGCTTCGGCGAGTGGCTGTGAAATACGCGCAACAATTCCGGTGAGACTGAAGTCCATGGAGCCAGCAACCCTAAACGCGGCCCAATAGCGCTCGATGCTCTGCACACCCGAAGGTGGGATCTCCTGCACAGCGCACACAAGTGAGAGTTCATCCATGGTGCGCGCCAGATTCCACAGGTCTGATGTCGAAGGAATTGAAGGGGGAGGAAGCTGTGGATCAAGCTTGACCACGGCGAATTCACCCAATTGACGAATAATCATCACACGTGACCTTAACCCTTAGGTGGCACATTCTCTGCGAGGAAACCTTCGATTACTCCTGACTGATGGAACCCCACTGATGGATGGGCCGAACCCACGCCTAGTCTCAGCTAGTGACTTTTCGCTCTGATTTACGCAATGTGGCCATCATCGCTCACGTCGACCATGGCAAAACGACTCTCGTGGATGCCATGTTGTGGCAATCAGGAGCTTTTCGTGAGAACCAGGATGTCAATGAGCGAGTCATGGACTCCATGGATCTTGAGCGGGAAAAAGGAATCACGATTCTGGCGAAAAACACCTCTGTTCGGTACGCCGGTCCGTCTGCGCCTGAAGGAATTACCTTCAACATCATTGACACCCCGGGCCACGCTGACTTTGGTGGCGAAGTTGAGCGTGGATTAGAAATGGTTGACGGAGTTGTCCTTCTTGTTGATTCATCTGAAGGCCCGCTCCCACAGACGCGCTTCGTATTGCGCAAAGC
>CAZVLV010000002.1:3431-8208 GCA_964628015.1 uncultured Aquiluna sp.
CATCTCCCTATCTCGGTAGGTTGGCGCTGTGTCGGGTTCATCAGGGGACCATCACTAAAGGTCAGCAGGTCGCGTGGATTCGCCACGACGGCACAATCGAGCGCGCAAAGGTGGTCGAGTTACTCATCACCGAAGCGTTAACGCGTGTGCCGGCCGAAAGCGCTGGGCCTGGCGACATCATCGCTGTTGCGGGAATCCCCGAGATCACAATCGGTGACACCCTCGCAGACATCGACAACCCGGTGGCATTGCCTGTCATTACTGTCGATGAACCCTCGATATCTATGACGATAGGGATCAACACTGCACCGCTTGCGGGTCGAAGTGGTGGCACCAAGTTGACAGCAAACATGGTGAAAGAACGCCTTTATGCTGAAACGGTCGGAAACGTATCGATTCGGGTGCTTCCTACTGAGCGCCCTGATACGTGGGAAGTTCAAGGTCGCGGTGAACTTCAACTGGCAATCCTCGTGGAGATCATGAAGCGCGAGGGATTCGAATTAACCGTAGGCAAGCCGCAGGTTGTGACCAAAGTTATTGATGGCAAGGTTCATGAGCCGGTTGAGCGCCTTTCGATTGACATCCCAGAGGATTACCTTGGCGTCGTGACACAGCTCATGGCATTGCGTAAGGGCCGCATGGAACAAATGATCAACCATGGCACGGGGTGGGTGCGCATGGAATATTTGGTTCCAGCCAGAGGACTTATTGGTTTTCGAACCGAGTTCCTCACCGAAACTCGAGGAACTGGTTTATTGCATCACGTTTTTGATAAGTACGAACCATGGTTTGGTGAGTTACGCACCCGACCAACCGGCTCACTTGTTGCTGACCGAACAGGCCCCACCACGGGGTTTGCGCTCTCGAACCTTCAAGAGCGTGGCACCATGTTTGTAGGCCCGGGTACTGAAGTCTATGAAGGCATGATTGTTGGCGAGAACTCTCGCTCCGACGACATGGATGTCAATCCAACGAAGGAAAAGAAACTCACCAACATGCGTCAGTCATCCTCAGATGTCCTCGTACCACTGATTCCACACCGTCAGTTATCCCTGGAACAAGCTCTGGAGTTTTGTAGGGAAGACGAATGTGTAGAGGTCACACCTTCAGCAGTACGAATTCGAAAAGTTATTTTGGGTGCTTCCGAGCGCCAGCGTGCCGGACGTAAACCTAAAGGCTAAATAGGTGTTGTTGAAAGAACCGCAGTTCGGTCAACAATAAGTTTTCGGCAATTACTTCCTGAGGTGTCATGTGTGACACACCGCTCAATGGAAGTACCGAGTGATCCTTACCCGCTTCTAGAAGTGCGCTTGATAGTTGCAAGGTATGTGCGGCGAGAACATTGTCATCAGCTAAGCCATGAATTACCAGTAGTGGGCTTCCTAAGCCGGGTGCCTTATTCAGTAGTGAACAAGCCGCATAGACATCCGGGTTGTGTTCAGGCATTCCTAGATAGCGCTCTGAATAAGCAGTGTCATAGAGCGCCCAGTCGGTGACGGGGGCTCCTGCAACGGCTGCATGAAAAATATCGGGTCGAAGTAGAACCGCTAACGCGGAAAGATACCCACCGAAAGACCAGCCATGAATTCCCACTCGACTCAGGTCGAGATCAGGAAACTTCTTCCCTAGGTCAGTTAATGCATCGATCTGATCGTCGAGGACTACATGTGCAAGATCATGATGCACCGCATACTCGAAATGTGGACCGCGTGATGGCGTACCACGATTATCGGTAATCACCACAGCGAAGCCGTGATTCGCTAACCACTGATCGGAGCAAAAAGCGATTCATGCTTGTATTACCCGTTGGGCATGTGGGCCCCCGTACGGAGCGCAGATGACTGGAATCTTGGTTCCTGGTACGTGATTCTCTGGCCAGAGAATTGCGGAGCGCAAAGAGTGGGTCCCACTGAGAGCAATGGTGACATTCGGTTGAACGATTGGGTGTTCAGCAAGGTTGTCAAATTCGTGTATCACGATTTCAGGTTGCTCCACATGTCTCAACGTGTAATGGGTGCTCGTTGAGTCGAGTGCGGAACTTGCAATCACCATGAGGTTCTGATCAATTGCAGCTGAATGAACTCCGGTCTCGGGAGACACACTTCCTTGATCAACCGTGTAAATACATTGTGATGTGGGGTCTATGCAACCGGTATACGCCACGTCGGTTCCACAGTCTATGAGTCCATTGACTTGAATTCCGGGCGGACTGACGGGTTCACCATCAATACACAGGCGAAAAACATTATTCATTGGGCGAATTTCAATGAGTGACCCTGAATCACTGAGTCGAGGAACTCCAGGAAATACGGTGTGCCACGGTTCTTCAACGCGAGTTGCCAACTGAGTGCCTGTATTGCCTACGTTGCTTTCACTGTTCTCGATTTTATTAATCTGAAGAGTTGTTTGATCGCGACTGAGCACGCTGAAAGTTGGATTGCTGCCAGCAGTGGTAACGGTCACCAGGTATGGAAAAAGATCCTTATCCCAGTGAATTTCCGTTGCGTCACCCTCAAGGTCAATGGAGAAGAGGGATACATCTGCGTTGGCTGAACCAGCGAATGGATAGCGGTGCTGCCGAGGTTCCGCTGTCGGGTGTGCGGGGTCGGTTATCCATGCAATCTCAACGGGAGAGTTATCTACCTTCTCAACGAACAGCCCCCGTGAATCACCGTGCCACCAAAATCCTCGCATGCGTTCTAATTCCTCAGCCGCTGCGAAATCGGCCAATCCCCAAGTCACGGAGTTTTCAGTAGCCTGTGGTTCTGCGAGTACGCGTACTTTTCCGGTGGTGACATCAACATAATGCAGACCTCCATTGCGCACATATGCAATGAAATTGCCATCGGGACTGATCTGTGGGTCAATGCAACCGCCACCTGTTTCCAAGTAACGTGCAGAACGAATGTTTTCCTGAGGGTTTTGCGGAATTGCCACCACATGCAGTTCTCCGTTCACTACGAAAGCGACTGAACTGAATGAACGATCAACACTGAATGCGGTAATGCCTTCGGTGACTTCCCGCATGCGTTCTCGCCTAGCGCGTTCCTGATCGGGAATATCACCCGTGGCCAATGCAGATGAATCAACGATCAGGCGTTCAATCCAGATGGGTGAGTCGTGTGATTCTGGTTGAGCGCACCACAGATTGCCCGCAGCACTGCGTCCTGACTCACTTCGAATGAAGAGAACGAGATTCTTGTCCGCGCTAAGCCGAAATGATCGAGGGGCTCCCAACCGAAATCCTCGAGTGTTGGCTTTTTGTCTGGGAAACGACTCGCTCATGCTCGAATCATGCACCACGGAGAACACTCACTGCCGTGAGTACCCTTGTCGAGTGACTGAACAGGCTTCCGCAAAGAAACCCGCAATCTCCTCGGACCGACGCATGCTCGTGGTGCATGCGCACCCCGATGACGAAACAATTGCCACCGGCGTCACCATGGCTAAATATGTCGCAAGTGGCGCTCACGTCACACTGGTCACCTGCACTCTTGGCGAAGAAGGCGAGGTGCTTGTCCCAGAACTTTCACATTTGGCAGCAGACGCAGATGACACACTCGGACAGCATCGAATTACCGAACTCTCTGATGCCATGAAGATTTTGGGTGTTACCGATTTTCGATTTCTAGGTGCACCGGGCAAGTATCGTGATTCGGGCATGATGGGCGTGCCGAGTAATGAGCGAGAAGATTGCTTCTGGCAAGCCGATCTACTTGCTGCGGCAACGGATCTGTGCGCGATTATTCGAGAGGTGAGGCCTCAGGTCGTCATTACCTACGATGACTTCGGTGGTTACGGACACCCAGATCACATTCAGGCCCATCGAGTTACCCATTACGCAATTGCCCTCGCTGAGAGTGCAAGTTTTCGAAATGATTTGGGCCCGGCATGGTCACCGAGCAAGGTCTATTGGACGGCATTCCCCAAAAGTGTGATGGTGCGAGGAATTGAAAAACTCAAGGAAGCAGGAGATACCAGTGACTTCGCGCTCATGGATACCGATGATCTTCCATTTGTTTGTGATGACTCATTGATCACAACCGTGATAGATGGATCTGATTTCACGGAAGCGAAGTATCAGGCCTTGGCGGCCCACAAGACGCAGGTGACGGCTGATAGCGGTTTTTTTGCTCTTTCGAATAATCTGGGCTTTGAGATTTTTGGTGAGGAACATTTCCGACTTGCGCGGGGAGAAGGTCCGCAACCTGGTTCTGTTGAATCAGATCTTTTTGCTGGTACAGGGATTGAGACTTGAGTGAATTTGGTTTCTCAAGAAGGAGATGAGGTGGGATCGGTGCCCGCTGCGCCGTCCACATTCCTTCGCATTGCAATCTTGATTGCGTTTGCCGTGATGGGTATTGCCACAGGGGTCAGTGGTGCTTTCATGCAGGCTCAGCGGGTCATATTCACTTTTGGTGATTACGTTGTCGTGTTCCCCTGGGGCATGCTCGTGATGCTGATTGTGTTGGCAGTCCTCACCCGCTTGGCAACGCTGAGTACTCAGACCCGATGGGGAGCTTGGCTGCTCTTTACCGGATGGCTTTCCGCCACGATTTTGCTGGCTGCAGAGTCGCCCTCAGGTGATCTGGCCATCAGTTCTGGAGGGCGCCAGTTGGTATACCTATTTGGCGGAGTCATCCTGAGTGTGGCCATCGCCACATTTCCCGCGAATTTCCGTTCCCGGAAGAAACGACCCACAATGCAGGAATCAACAATGCAGGAATCAGAGGCTCAGGAGAATATGGGGAACCCAAGGAGTTGACCTGGGAACCCA
>CAZVLV010000002.1:8308-22841 GCA_964628015.1 uncultured Aquiluna sp.
GGGAACCCAAGGAGTTGACCTGGGAACCCAGCGAGGGAAATCTGCGTCAATTTCGATACAGGTATGAGATGTATTACGGGGCATGTCGCTGTGCTTAATACCCGTATGTCATCTTTACCATGTAATACCCGCACAAAACCGCCAGTGTTGTCTACCTTTATTGGAGTGATGTCGTGACCGAGCATCTCAAGATGCCCGCCCTTTCACGGCGAAACCTGATAATTGCGGGAGCAGTTGTTGTGGGTGTCCTCGTTTTCTTGCTCGGCATCTTTTTGGCCACCAAGGACACGGTGCGAGCGGGGACCACAGTGTCCGGCGTGAGCATCGGTGGCATGAGCGAGGCCGAGGCAGTTGATCTCGTGGAGAGCGAGATCGCCCCTAAGATCAATCGGAAATTTGTCATTACCGCTGGCGATCAAGAGTTCGAGATTCGGCCTGCGGCAGCTGGAATCACTCTCGATGCCCAGGCCACGGTGGAACAAGGAATTCGTCGTGGCTTTAATCCAGTGACATTGGTGACGGATTTCATTGGGTCGCGGGAAATAGAACCGGTGATCTCCGTGGATTCGGAAGTTTTAGAAGATCAGATAGCGGGGCTTGCCCAGGCTGCGGATCTCCTCCCCGTTGAACCGAATCTGAAAGTAACCGCACAGAAAATCACATTAACTCCCGGGCGCGATGGTCTCCAAATTGATCAGCCCGCTCTCGCGGATTTACTCGTTGCAGGTGTTGTTCAACCCCGCGAACCGATCGCCGCTCCAAGTGAAGTGACTCCACCGCGAGTCTCGCAAGAAACCGCTGTGGCTGCACAGAAGCTCGCTGAAACCGCGGTGTCTGCGCCTGTTGTTGTGAACGCGGGAGATATCAGCGCGGTCATTAACCCACAGGAGATCGCGCGGGCTTTGAGCTTCTCGCAACAAGGTAATCAACTCGCGCCTGAACTCAATGGTGCGATCTTGCACAAGTCGATAGCTCCGGAGTTACGCGAAGTTGAAGTTCCTGGACGCGATGCAACTTTTAGAATTAAAAAGGGTAAGCCGGTTGTCGTTCCTTCGGTCGTGGGAACTGGAGTTGCGGATGCTGATCTTGCCACCGCAGTGTTAGGTGTTTTAGGAGATTCGAATCCCAACCGAGCGGTGACAGTTCCCATGGGCACGCGTGAACCTGAATTGACAACTGCCGATGCCCAGGCCCTAGGGATTAACGAAAAAATTTCGAGTTTCACTCAGAATTTCCCCTATGCGGCCTACCGAACAACGAATATCGGGCAGGCAGCTAAGTACGTGAATGGCACGCTGTTGATGCCGGGTGAGACTTTCTCCATGAACGACACCATCAAAGAGCGAACAGTTGCTAATGGATACACGGTCGGAACGGTGATTGGTCCAGGTGGTGTTTTTGAAGATGCACTGGGCGGTGGCGTTTCTGCTGCTACCACGGCAGTGTGGACCGCGGCGTTTTTTGCAGGTATGGAGAAAACGGATACTCGCGCGCACTCGTTGTATATCTCCCGTTATCAACCTGGACTAGAAGCAACCGTGGCCTGGGGTATTTTTGACATGAAGTTTACAAATACGTCCCCCACACCTGTTTTCATTACAACGAAGATGACGAACACCTCCATGAGAGTTACGTTCTGGGGGCAAAAACACTATGACGAAATTCGGGCTGAGTTCGGTGAGCGCACCAACATTCGTCAACCCCAGAAAATTGTGAATCGGACAAAGAAGTGCACGCCACAAGCAGGAATCGAAGGCTTCACCATCACGGTGGATCGAGTCTTCATTAAGGATGGCGTTGAAGTCGAGCGTGAACCCATGACCACCGTGTATCGCGCAGGTCCAGAGATCACTTGCAAGAAACCAAAGAAGGACAAGAAAGAGGAGCAGCCGGCCGGCGAATTAGAGTTTGACAACTCTGCCGAAGAAACGGCCGATTCCGCAAATGCGTCCGCCAGCCCGAGTCCAAGTCCGACAAAGAAGCCGAAAAAACCCCGTAATCAATAGCTTTCTGGCCTTGAGCATTCATCAAGTAAATGATCAAAGGACTCTGACTTCTTGCCCTTCGGGCGTATCTTTGACGCTGAAGCCCGTAGCGTTAATCGAATCGCGCAGTTGATCACTAGCGGCCCAATCCTTATTGGCTCGTGCTGTTGCACGGGCTTCCAAGAGTTGCGCCACTTGTGGTGGAATTTCAACCTTCTTTCCGATGTCACGCGCAAGATCCAGTCCTAGCAGTGAATCGAGATGAACAAAGGTCTCGAACTTTGATCCTGCCGAAATCGTGGAGTCG
The DNA here is from genome assembly GCA_964628015.1 of uncultured Aquiluna sp. Taxonomy (GTDB): domain Bacteria; phylum Actinomycetota; class Actinomycetes; order S36-B12; family S36-B12; genus UBA4592. Next base: position 10,601 of record CAZVLV010000002.1, read on the forward strand.
CGCTCTAAACTTCTTAATTCGTTAATGGCTGCCGGGGTGTTGAGATCGTCGAGAAAAAACTCGGTAAATGTATCCACATAGGTCTGAGCCATGGGCTCGGAAGCTGCCTCCGACCATTCATTAATTCGTGTACGCCATTTCACTAGCTGTTCGTGTGCTGCTGCGATGACATCCCATGTGAGATTCATTTGACTTCGATATCGGTGCTGTAGGAAGGCAAGTCGCAATGCCAAGGGGTCAAATCCTCTGTCAATAACATCTTGTACAAGAACAACATTGCCCGCAGACTTACTCATTTTCCGTGATTCGAAAAGAAGATGTTCCGCATGCACCCAGTGACCGACAACTTCGCGCCCCGCAATGGAGTTTGACTGAGCGCGTTCATCCTCGTGATGAGGAAAACGCAAATCGATGCCGCCTGTGTGAATATCTATGGCGTTACCCAGCAGATCCAGGCTCATGGCACTGCACTCCGTGTGCCACCCAGGAAATCCGCGTCCCCAAGGTGTGTCCCATGTCAACTGGGTCCGGTCACTTCCTGCCACCTTCCATAAGGCCCAGTCCGCATGAAAATCTTTCGAAGACTCGGTTTCCTCAATCTCAAAGCGGTGCCCGGGCTTGAGCTGATCCAGTCGATTACCACTGAGTGCGCCATAGGTGGGGAATGAGCGGGCATTGAAATACACGGAGTTGTCCTGACCCACATAGGCATGTCCTGATTCCATGAGTTGTGTGATCAACGTGATCATGGATTCAATTGATTCGCTGGCTTTGGGGTAGTGGTCTGCGGGATAAATATTGAGTGCCCCAAGGTCTTTGTGGAAGGCTTTTTCATAGTGTGATGTGATCTCTTGAGCTGTTTTTCCGGTGAGAGCCGCCTGCGCGAGTACCTTGTCTTCAGTATCGGCTTGGCCGTCGTCGGGGTTGAGTTCGACAGCGTCCCCTAGTCCCGTGTCGTTGGCCATATGACCCACATCAGTAATGTTCTGAACGATCAGAGTTCGGTACTTTTGGTACCTGAGGCCTCGAGCAATGAGGTCCGTCATCAAGAATGTCCGCATGTTGCCCACATGAGCGTCCCGATAAACCGTTGGGCCACAGGAATAAATACGAGCCAGGCGCGGGTGAGATGTTTCCACCTGGCGCACAGTGCGTGACATGGTGTCATACAGGCGCATCCCCTTAGCCTAGGGACGCAATGAGGCAACGCGAAACTCCAGGTGCGGGACTCCTCGTGCATTAGGGACGCCAACTGTGTAAGTTGTGCCTGCACGCTTATTCGGATTGTTCACGTGTCCCACCCGGTGGGACCTCAGCATTTATGGAGGCAAGGGTGACTTACGTCATCACATTTCCTTGTGTCGACCTGAAAGACAAGTCCTGCATTGAGGAATGTCCCGTTGATTGCATTTACGAGGGTGAACGCATGCTGTACATCCAGCCGGACGAATGCGTTGACTGCGGTGCGTGTGAGCCAGTCTGCCCGGTCGAAGCCATCTATTACGAAGACGATGTTCCTGCTGAGTGGAAGGACTACACGGCAGCAAATGCTGAGTTCTTCGCTGAACTTGGATCACCAGGTGGTGCGTCCAAGTTGGAGGGTCAGACATTTGATGCTCCGCTGCTGGCGAACGTTCCACCGCAGCAACACGACAAATAGTCTTCAGAGTTATCGCGACCACCGTGAGTAGCCGCATGGACCGCTGGTCCGGCCTCCCGGATTTCCCATGGGATCAGCTTGCTCCGTATGTTGAGCGTGCCAATGCGCACGCAGGTGGAGCGGTGGACCTTTCCGTGGGAACACCGGTAGATCCCACTCCCGATTCAGTGCAACAGGCGCTGGCGGTTCACGCCAACGCCCCGGGGTATCCCACGACGGCTGGTATCCCTGAACTTAAGGAAACCGTTGTCCACTGGATGTACAAGGTGTTGAATGCACCGGAGAACGTCGGGTTTCTTCCCACTATCGGATCCAAGGAAATCGTTGCGAGTCTTCCTTACCTGTTGGGGGTAGGTAGTGGTGACCATGTTGTGATACCGGAAATTGCCTATCCCACCTACGCGGTCGGGGCAATTGCCACGGGTGCAACGGTGATCGCCACCGATTCACCGGACAAGCAGTCACAGAAGCCATCCATTGTGTGGATTAACTCGCCATCGAATCCCACTGGTGCAGTATTAGATAAACAACGACTCACCGAGATGGTCCGCTGGGCGCAATCCGAGCAGGTCATCCTGATATCCGATGAATGTTATTTCGAATTGGGATGGGAGCAGAAGCCGTATTCCATCTTGGATCGCGATATCAACGGCGGTGATCTAACGGGATTACTTGCAGTGCATTCATTGTCCAAGCGCTCGAATATGGCGGGCTATCGATCTGGATTTCTGGCAGGTGATCCTGCGATCGTTGTGCAAATTCTTGGGATTCGCAAACATCTCGGCATGATGGTTCCCACTTTTGTGCAGTATGCCGCGATTGCCGCATACTCGGATACCTCGCAGGTTGATCTGCAGCGGGAGCGCTACCACTCTCGGAGAGAGGCGCTGCGTAATGCCTTGATCCTCGCGGGATTTGATATTTCACATAGTCACGCAGGGTTGTACCTGTGGGCTAGTCGAGGCGAGAGTTGTTGGACGACCGTGGCTGACCTTGCAGACAAGGGGATTGTGGTCACGCCTGGAATCTTCTACGGGGAGGCGGGGGCAAATCATGTCCGCGTTGCCCTCACGGCGACAGATTCTGATATTCAGCGAGCATGTGACCGCCTCGTGCTATAAGGCCTAGAGGTTGAAGTTCGAGGTCGGAGGGTGTTTTTCATGGCTGAAGTCCAATGGGTACGCTCGGAACGTGACTGATTACCAACTGAACTATCCGACCGGCGTACTCCCGTTGGATCAGGTTCCGTCCACCGAAGGCGAGAGCGGTTTGGCAATCAACGCTCTGCTGAAGTCAACAGGTCACGTCACGTTAGATCCGGGATTCGTCAACACTGCGGCGTGCACATCCAAGATCACTTTTATTAATGGTGACGAAGGGATCTTGCGGTATCGCGGATACCCCATCGATCAACTAGCCGAGAAGTCCACTTTTCTTGAGACTTCCTACCTGCTGATCTACGGAAATTTGCCCACTCCTGAGCAACTTGCTGCATTCAATGGACAAATTAAGCAACACACGATGCTGCACGAAGATGTTCGTAGGTTCTTCGACGGGTTCCCACGCGATGCCCATCCCATGCCGGTGCTTTCCTCGGCGGTTTCAGCACTTTCTACTTTTTATCAGGACTCCCTTGATCCATTTGATAAGGAACAGGTAGAAATTTCCACTATTCGCCTTATGGCCAAAGTGCCAACCATTGCGGCATACGCATACAAGAAATCGGTGGGTCAGCCGATGCTGTATCCAGACAACTCACTGGGGTTCATTGAAAACTTTTTGCGCATGACCTTCGGTGTTCCTGCAGAGGAATTTGTGGCTAACCCCGTTGTAGTGCGGGCACTCGACCAATTATTCATCCTGCATGCTGATCACGAGCAGAACTGCTCAACATCAACGGTGCGTTTAGTGGGTTCATCCCACGCAAATATGTTTGCAAGTGTTTCGGCGGGGATCAACGCACTCTTTGGTCCTCTCCACGGCGGAGCCAACCAGGCTGTTTTGGAAATGCTGGAAGGCATCCATGCATCTGGTGGCGGTGTTAATCACTTCATCCGCCAAGTAAAGAATCGCGAAGATGGTGTGAAGCTCATGGGCTTTGGTCACCGGGTGTACAAAAATTACGATCCTCGAGCCGCAATTGTGAAACAAACTGCCTACCAAGTTCTCGAGTCATTGAACGTGAGTGATCCGCTTCTAGACATCGCAATGCGATTAGAGGCAGTTGCACTCGAAGATGACTACTTTGTTGAACGGAAGCTGTATCCCAATGTTGATTTCTATACGGGCTTGATTTACAAGGCCATGGGATTCCCCACGCGAATGTTCACCGTGCTTTTTGCATTGGGTCGGCTCCCTGGCTGGATTGCTCAGTGGCGGGAAATGATCGAAGACCCGGACACCAAAATTGGTCGTCCGCGCCAGGTGTACAACGGCGAAATTCTGCGCAACTATCCCAACTAATTCGCGGGGTTTCCTTTTAGTGGAGTGCGGCGTTGAGCCCGCCCCAACTTCCAGTTCGTGCCACAACTTCTACGCCACCCGATTGAGAATTCCTCCGGAAGAGTAAATCGGTCTCCCCAGAAAGTTCTCGGGCCTTTACCGTGGTGCCATCGGGTAGGAGAACTTTTGTTCCAGCGGTGACGTACAGGCCAGCTTCGACAACACTTCTGTCACCAAGTGATATCCCGATACCCGCATTAGCGCCGATAAGACAATCGCTGCCCACGGTGATCATCTCCTGGCCACCGCCGGAGAGAGTGCCCATGATTGATGCGCCCCCACCAATATCCGATCCTGGTCCCACAATCACTCCGGCGGAAATTCGACCCTCCACCATTGAGTTCCCGAGGGTTCCCGCGTTGAAGTTCACAAAACCTTCGTGCATCACCACTGTTCCGGGTGCTAGGTGAGCACCAAGCCGCACCCGATCTGCATCGGCAATGCGTACACCCTCTGGTGTTACGTAATCGATCATGCGAGGAAATCGATCCACACCGAAAATTGTGAGTTGCTGTCCGCGTGAGCGAACGCGCAAACGAACGTCATTCACTCTTTCCAAGGGGATTGGCCCCAGGTTGCTCCATGCGACGAGTGACAGGAGTCCAAAAATTCCATCGAGATTGATAGATCGTGGTTCGACAATTCGGTGGGAAAGCAGGTGGAGGCGCAAATATGCGTCTGCAGCGTCAATGGGTGGATCTTGCAGCTGTGAAATAACGGTTCGGATCCCAGTGACGGTAACTCCGCGCAATTCATCGTGATTTGCCCCCGAGTCCAGCCCAGGAATATCAACGGGCGATTCTCCTAAGGTGGGTTGCGGGTACCACACGTCAAGGAGTAGATCGCCTGCGTAGGTTGCTAGACCAAGACCCGATGCGGGTCCAGTTACCAATGGTCGTGGTGTGGGAATCTGTGTCACGCGACTACCGTAGTGGCGTGGACAGCGAGCCTGACATATTGGATCCGCATTCTGCGACAACGCCCACCCTTCTGGATCTCTCCAAGCCTTTGCCAGACTTGGTCGCAGCCCTCGTTGATATTCCCAGTGAATCCCATAACGAGAAAGTGTTAGCAAATGCCGTCGAGTTGGCATTGCGGGACTGTTCTCATCTATCCGTATCGCGAATCGGGAACAGCGTTATCGCAACAAATCATGCTTCTCGCGGTGAGCGGGTGATAATCGCGGGACATCTGGACACTGTTCCTGCCAACAACAATCTTCCACACACTCGAACCGAACACGTGATCAGAGGACTAGGCGCATGCGACATGAAAGGGGGAGTCGCTGTTGCACTGCACCTTGCGTATTCTGTTGAAGAACCGAGTCGCGATGTCACCTATATTTTTTATGAGGCGGAGGAAGTTGCTTCAGAGTTCAATGGTCTTCGAGTTATTGGTGAGCAGGCTCCACATTTTCTCGATGCCGACTTCGCTGTTGTGATGGAACCCAGTAATGCGAATATTGAGGCAGGGTGCCAAGGAACATTGCGTTTCGAGGTTGTGACAGCAGGGGAGCGTGCACACAGTGCGCGTAGCTGGATGGGAAAAAACGCCATTCATCAGACCCGCGAGATACTGCACATCCTGGAGAGTTTTCAGCCCGAACAACCTGTCATTGACGGGCTTACCTACAGAGAAGGACTCAACGCAGTTGGTATCTCCGGGGGTATTGCAGGCAACGTCATCCCGGATTCCTGTGTTGTCACCATTAACTACCGATTTGCGCCCAATAAGTCTGAGGATCAGGCGAAGAGGCATGTAGTGGAGCTTTTCGGGAAATGGAATGTAACTTTTGTTGACAGTGCACCGGGAGCTTTGCCCGGCTTAGATCAACCTGCAGCTCGAGAGTTCCTTGCTGTCACCGGTGCTCACGTTGAACCGAAATTCGGATGGACCGATGTGGCTCGATTCGCGCAAATGAAAACCCCGGCCGTGAATTACGGTCCGGGGGATCCATCTGTTGCTCACAGTCAAGGGGAGTATGTCGTGATCGAAGAGGTCGAAAAAGTGGCTCGCACTCTGACGAACTGGTTATCTCCCTGAGTACCTGACTTTGCTGCGGGTTCTCTTTAGCTCTTTACTGCCTCGACATCGAGGTCAATCTTGACAGTATCTCCAACGAGAACACCACCTGTTTCTAATGCGGTATTCCACACGAGACCAAAGTCTTTACGGCTGATCTCAGTGCTTCCTTCGAAACCAATGCGAACACCGCCCCATGGGTCTGTGCTTACGCCGAGGAGTTCAAAAGTTACGGGCACGCTCTTTGTCACTCCATGAATGGTGAGATCACCTGTGACGACAAATGAGTTTCCGGTACCGCTGACGGAGGTGGACGTGAAAGTCAGCGTGGGGAAACTTTCTACATCGAGAAAGTCTGCACTCTTAAGGTGTGCATCGCGATCGGCATTACGGGTGTCAATGGACGCGGTCATGGCGGTGAGTTGCGCCGATGATGCTGATGGGTTGCTGCCATCGAGGGTGAATGTTCCGCTGAAGTCGGCAAAGTTTCCACGAACCTTGGCGACCATGGCGTGGCGAGCCGAGAAGCCAATGGTGGTGTGCGTGGGATCGATGGTCCAGGTGCCGGTGGTGTTGGTGAGATCTGACATGTGAATCCTTTCGAGATGCGGGGTCGGAGTACGAGTTAGTTGAACGCTCAACTAACTATAGCAGGTCCCGGTTTGCTTTCCCATGGATCCGTGGTGAACTTGCTCCATGACGTTCCTTTTCGTGATCGTGGGCATTGCTGTCATTGCCACGGTCATCATCCTGATCACTGGACGCGCACAACCCGCCATGGGTATTCCTGCAACAGGGGATTATCGACCAGAGTTTCCCGATGATCCGCAGTTCGATGTCGTGGTGAGGGGCTATCGAATGGACGAAGTCGATGCCAAAATCGCCGAGTTGGAACAGGAAATTGGCACCTTGCGAGGGATTGCATCGCCATTGGGACACGCTCCTGGCGCGGGGAAAACTCAATGACCGCACGTGTTCGTCACCTCGCGCACGCTGTGACAATTGATGCACCAGTAGACACCGTATTCGCGGCACTGAGTGAATGGACGGAACAGCACAGGTGGATGCTCGGGACCAGGGTTGAACTCCGTCAGGGCGATGGAAAAAGTGTGGGTTCAGAGATCGCTGGCTGGACCGGTGCGGGTCCCATCGGCTTCTGGGACACCATGACCATCACACACTGGGAACCGCCGTATCGGGTCGATGTTCTCCACACGGGATCGCTGGTTCGTGGAACGGGAACCATGGAGGTCGTGGCACTTCCGGGCGGGCGCTCGCGGTTCTTATGGAGTGAAGATTTTGAACTCCCACTCGGGGCCCTGGGGGCTGTGGGGTGGCCCATAGGGAAATGGCCACTTTTGGGGGGTGTCAAAGCCTCCCTGAAGCGATTCAAGGAAGTGGTCGAAAGTGGACAATTACCCGTGAATAAGCCCACATCGGTTGACTAGACCTCGCGGCCAAACAGAGGGTGCCGATTCGCTGTCTGAGCGCTTGCGGAATAATAGTTTTTAGCGCGCAGGCGCTTAAGGCGCATACGGTGCCGCACGACTTGGCTGGAAGGGACGCTATATGGCCGCGATGAAGCCACGAACCGGCGACGGACCAATGGAGGTCACCAAGGAAGGCCGCAGCTACGTTATGCGAGTTCCATTGGAAGGCGGAGGCCGCCTGGTGGTAGAGCTAAAGGCTGACGAAGCCAAAGAGCTGGGAGCCAAGCTCCTTGAGGTCTTCGCCTAATAACTTCCCCGATTGACCTAGTTTCGAAATTCCTGGAATTTCGATGTTCACCTAATTTCGTGAACGCAAGGATCCCAGTAGCATCCCGTGACCCACGGTCAGTAGTGCTGGCAGCCAGTCGTCGTCATTTCGCAGGGCAGTCGCACAGTCGCGAACAGCGGTTGCTTCATAATCGCGAACCGAGGGATCGGCCATTCCTGAGTCAAAAACAGAGTTGAAGACAACCAGGCCACCAATGCGCAATAGACGTTTGGCCTGGTGAAGGATCGCAGGGAATTCTGAGGGATCGGAATCGACCACGACCATGTCGTAAGCGCCGTCGGAGAAGCGCGGAAGGACATCGAGCGCTCGACCGGCAATGAGGCGGGTGCGTTGGTGTGAATAGCCGAGAGCTTCAAAGAGTTCGCGCGCATAACGCTGGTACTCAGCTTCCAAGTCGATACTTGTCAGGACCCCACCGGGTGTCATTCCGGCAAGGATCGCAGCGCCAGAAACACCCACGCCCGTACCCACTTCAATCACGGCTTGAGCTTGGATAGATGCCGCAAGCAACTCAAGAAGTGATGAGCTTTGGTTACCAAGGCTGCTAATTCCTAGGTCCTTGGCGCGGTCATGGGCCGCACGCATCAGGCTTGGCTGCTCGCGATCGAGGTCATCGAGGAAATCCTCGGCGTAGGTGATCACTGTTGAGTCGATGGTCGCTCCCATGATGGCGCTCCTAGTCACATATTCGATAAAAGTAGCCTGTTCCTGCTCGCTACATGTTTGCTTATGTAAGCCTACTGGTGTGAGGCGATAGGATCGGGGGTACTGGCGAGCATGGTCCCTACCGCGGGAACATTCGAGGCTTCACGATCTCCTCGATCAATCCGCCTCACACCGTGAAGGGGCAGGCCATGACGGAGATTCCACGAAATGACCCGCAGTCCCCGGAGCCAACTCCGCAACCGATAATTCCACCAAGTTTCGTTGCTCCGCCTCCGGTAACTCCACCACCCGCCAGTCGTCAGGACAAGAAAAATGGTCTAAGCCCGGTAGGCACGATTACCGTGGCAGCCCTTACCGCATTAGTTGTTGGCGGTGTGGCGGGACTCGGCGGTTACCTCGTAGGTCGAAGCATTGATTCCCCCACTGCAGGCGAAGTGAACACGGTAGAACTTCCCCAGGTAAATGAAATCGCCAATCAGGAAGCCGCCAGTATTGCTGACATTGCCGAAGCAGTTCTCCCCAGTGTTGTGTCCATTTTGATTGAAGCGGGCAATGATTCAGGTAGTGGATCTGGCTTCATTGTCCAATCAGACGGTTACATCCTGACAAACAATCACGTTGCTGCGCCCGCCGCAAACGGCGGAAAGCTCACAGTTGTATTTGACAATGGAGACAAGGCTGCCGCCACCATTGTGGGCAGAAATACCTCCTACGACCTTGCGGTGCTGAAAGTCGAAAAGAATGGTCTGCCCACTGCGGTGTTAGGCGACTCTGATCAAGTGAAAGTAGGTGAGTTGGTGATTGCCATCGGAGCTCCATTGGGGCTCAATGGCACCGTCACGTCAGGGATCATTAGTTCACTGGATCGACCCGTGACCGCAGGTGGCAGTGGCGATCTTGCTTTCATAAATGCAGTGCAAACCGATGCCGCGATTAACCCGGGGAACTCAGGTGGTCCATTACTTGATGCAGCAGGGCGTGTGATCGGCGTGAATTCCGCCATTGCCACTCTTGCAGGTTCTGCAAATGCTGAAGTGGGTTCAATTGGATTGGGTTTCGCCATTCCTATCAATAGTGCCAAGAGAATCGCCGAAGAAATCATTGCGACAGGTGAATCCAATACTCCGATTATCGGGGTTGTCCTGAATACAGCATTTGCCGGCGAAGGCGCAGAAGTGGGTGAACTGACCGCCGGCGGCCCGGCAGAAGCTGCCGGTATTCGAGTCGGCGATGTCATCACTTCGCTGAATGGACGCCAAGTGGCTGATTCCACAGAACTTGTGGTGGCAATTCGAAGTTATGCGCCGGGCGAGAGCGTCCAAGTAGCAATTGAGCGCAACGGTCAAGAGCGCACCGTCACCTTGGTACTTGGCTCGTCTACCGATATTGGCTGATCTGAGACCAGATCAGCTTAGGTAAACGTTCGGGCGTAGCCTAGGAACGTGTTTGATATCGGCATCGGTGAGCTCATTGCCCTCGGGGTCATCGGGCTGCTCGTGTTCGGTCCAGAAAAATTGCCCCGTGCGGCAGCCGATGCCTCCAAATGGTTTAAGCAAATCCGAGGAATGGCGGTGACGGCCCGCAAAGACCTCGCAGATTCAGCGGGGGTCGATTTCAAAGACACCATTGATTCTGTCAAGAGCCTTGGCGATTATCACCCTCGCAAACTTGCATCATCGCTCTTTTCCGAAGAACCTGATGAATCGGCATCGAAATCTTCAGAGAAAAAGAAGCCTCCGGCCTTTGATCCGGATGCCACATAGCAGTTGTACGAAAAGTGCCTGTTCCTAGCGCCCTGCTGGGGAAATATTTAGTGACATTCCTGCTAGCCCACGGGGCTTGGTCGCCAGCGCACTCGCAATCGAAATAATCTCCGCTCCTGCAGGTGAATCAGGGAAGGCGAGCACCAAAGGTTCGCCGCTGTCACCACCTTCTCGGAGTCGGACATCAAAAGGAATCTTCCCGAGGAGTGGGATTTCTGTCCCAAACGCTTGGCTGAGTCCATCCGCGACGAGTTGTCCACCGCCTGCTCCGAACAGATCCAGTGGTTCACCACAGTGCGGGCATGGAAATGCACTCATATTTTCGATGACTCCGGAAACTTTTTGATGAGTTTGAACAGCAAGAGTCCCGGCGCGAATCGCGACATCGGCCGCACCGAGTTGTGGCGTGGTGACCACCACAATTTCCGCGTGCGGAAGGAGTTGGGCGGTAGACATAGCGATGTCACCAGTGCCGGGAGGAAGATCGAGCAACAGGTAATCCAAATCTCCCCACCACACATCGGACAGGAATTGCTCTAATGCACGGTGCAGCATGGGTCCGCGGAAAGCAACGGGTTGTTCAATGCCGCCCGGCTTGAATGGGAGCATGGAAATGACGCGAACTCCGTAGCCTTGCGGGGGCATGATCAATCCTTCGACCATGGTGGGTGGTGCCATCGCGTTGAGGATTCGTGGAATGGAGTGCCCGTATACATCTGCATCGAGAAGGCCAACGGAGAAACCTTTTTGCGCAAGGGACACGGCCAGATTGGCGGTGACAGAAGACTTTCCGACCCCGCCTTTACCCGAAGCGATCGCATAAATTTTGGTGAGGGATCCCGCTTTAGTGAAGGGATTCTCTTTATCGGGGCGACCACCACGAAGAATTTGTTTCATATTGGCGCGTTGTTCATCGTTCATGACATCAAGTTCGACACTGACTTTGGTGACACCTGCAACCTTCATGACGGCATCGGTCACTCGATCAATAATGGTCGACTTCATGGGGCAGCCCGAGACAGTCAGGAAGACACCGACCTCCACGACGCCACCTTTGCGGATGTCCACACCCTTGACCATGCCGATTTCCGTGATGGGTCTATTGATTTCCGGATCATTGACGGTTGCGAGAGCAGCGTTGACCTCGTCGAGTGAAACCGCGGAGTCAGATGATTGTGAGCGGGAGAATGCCATGTTCCGATGCTATCGGGGGCCAATCTCCTCGGCATCTGCATCACCCTGCGGCCCCGCACTCTGTTCAATACGGGTAAGTCGATCGTTGATCTCATCCAGGAGATCGCGTAACTCGCCTCGCAAGAAATCCCGTGTGGCAACTTCACCCATTGCACTGCGCAAGTCTGAAATCTCGCGGGCCAGGTAATCACTATCAGCGAGAATTCGTTCATTGCGGCTTCGATCTTCCTGGAATTGCACTCGATCTCTGTCCATTTGCCTGTTTTGTGCCAAAAGGATCAGTGGTGCGGCATAGGAGGCCTGTAAGGACAACAGCAAGGTGAGAAAAATAAACGGGTACGCATCTGGCTTCCACTGTTCGGGAGCGAATACATTCCAACTGACCCAGGCAACAACAATGACTGTCATCCAGGCAATGAAGACCCATGAGCAAATATGGCGGGCAACGCGTTCAGATAGGCGACCAAACTTTTCCGGATCGTAGTTTGGTCTGCGTCCTCGATCCAATGGTTGATCTAGGCGAGGTGTGCGTGGTTTCTTTGATGCGGAGTCAGGCATTTTCGCGCCAATCTTCCGGGAGCATGTGATCAACAAGGTCATCGAAAGTTACTGCTCCCACGAGGGAGCCACTTTCGTCCACAACGGGGAGTGCCAC
>CAZVLV010000003.1:0-1535 GCA_964628015.1 uncultured Aquiluna sp.
CACGGCGACATAAGCCTCGGCGATATCGACGGCCGCGATATCAGCGATCACCGCACCAGCTTTTTGCAACATGGATACCGATCGCACGGTCAAGAGTTCGGGATCGCCGGGACCGGCTGCAACAAAGACAATGGTGCCAATCGCTGGCTTCTTGCGCGGTGGCGTTGGTTGAACATCCACGGCAGCGATATCAGGAACGGCTGCAATCGCTTTTTTAGCAGCGGACTTGCTCGCTGATTCCTTAGCCGGGGAAGCTTTTTTTGTGGGTGTGCTCACTGTTTCTGCCTTTGTAGATGTTTTCGTGGACTTTTGTGGTGACTCACTCATGCGATCCCCGCCTCCAATAAGCGTGAAGTCGCTTGTTCATCTTTTTCGTTCTGCAAATGTTCATGGAATGCAAGTATTTGTAGTTCCACGGCGAGGTCTACCTTGCGAACCTCCACCGACTCCGGAACGTTGAGTACTACGGGCGCAAAATTCAAAATGCTGATCAGACCAGCGGCCACCATGTGGTCAGCGATTTCCTGTGCTGCTTCTGCAGGGGTGGTGATTACACCAATCTGAGCATCGGAGCCGGCAATCACGGTGCCAAGTTCAGACACAGGAAGAACTGTCAAGTTGGTAGCACCCACGCGGATCTGTGTTCCAATAATTGCGGGGTCGCGATCGAGAACTGCAACCACGTGAAATCCGCGTTCAGCAAATGCACGATAGGAGGCAAGTGCACGACCCAGATTTCCCATGCCGATGATGACCAATCCACGCGACTTCGTGATTCCCAGTTCGCGAGCAATTTGATAGGTCAAGAAGGTGACGTCGTATCCGACCCCGCGAGTGCCATATGAACCTAGGTGGGAGAGATCCTTACGAAGTTTTGCAGATGTCACGCCACAGGCGGCTGCAAGTTCCTCACTAGACACCGTGGTCACACCCTCGGTGGCCAAGGATGCTAGGACACGGTGATAGACGGGTAATCGAGCCACGGTAGCGCCCGGTATTGACCCCGATTTGCGGGTGGGAAGTGTCACGGTCTGATGTACCTCGGTAGACATTAGGTGGAGCGGCTAAAGACAACGTATGGATTTTGTGGAACTTGTGAAACTTATGGAACTTGTGAAACTCATGGAAGATACGAAACGTGCGGAACATGAGAAACATGCGGCATGTAACGCGGCGTACTCTATTGACGCACATGGGAACATACCAAATATTACCGGACGCTAGCGTCCGTTTATCGGATTATTGGGGAAGAAGCTTCTCCCGCAACCGCGTTTCATTCACTCGCCAGAAGTCAAATACTTCGCCATCGATGAGAAGAACCGGGATTCGCTCCCAATACAGATCAGCTAGCCCAGGATCGTTATCAATGGAGACAACCGTGTAGGCAAGCCCCGCCTCCGCGCACACCGAGGCCACGACTTCTTCGGCATCGGCACACAAATGACAACCTTCGCGACCAATGATTTCAATAACCATGGCGGTTACAGACCGAGTTCATACACTTCGCGCAATCGACCCTTGGCTATCTTGCCCGT
>CAZVLV010000003.1:1545-22237 GCA_964628015.1 uncultured Aquiluna sp.
TGGAAGGCTTTCCACGATTCGAATTTCTTGGGGGCATTTGAATCTGGCCAGTGATTGCGCGGCCAATTCAATTATTTCTTCAGCGGTTAAGGAGGACCCAGATCCCAACACTACAAGTGCTGTGACAGCTTCTCCGGTTTCAGGATCAGCGCGACCGAGCACGGCTGCCTCTGCGACTCCGTCAATTCCTTCTAAGACAATTTCCACTTCGCGTGGAAAAACATTAAACCCATTAACGATGATTAATTCACGGCGGCGATCCACCAATCGCAACGCACCGCTTTCATCGAGCAAGCCAATGTCACCAGTGCCAAACCAGCCATTCGAATCAGGGCCGTGGGAATGATCCGGCCAGTAACCGTGGAACACACCCGGACCACGAACCCAGATTTCACCGGGATCACCATGCTCTGCTTCTTCACCTGAATCAGCCATGATCTTGATCTCTGTTCCGGGAAGCGGCAAACCCACACTTCCTGGAATTGCGCGACCATCGACAACTGTCGAAGCAATCACGGGGGAGGTTTCGGTCATGCCATAGCCCTCATAAATGCGCATGCCCGTGAGTTCTTCAAACCGTGTAAAGATCTCGGGTGGCAGGGGTGCACCACCACTGGAGAGCATGCGGACGGGGCGCATGGCCTCGCGGACCGAGGGAACACGCGACCACATCAAATACATGGCGGGAGCGCCCGCAACGGTCGTGACATGTTCCCTGGAAATTACCTCGAGAGAACCCACCGGATCAAATCGATCCAGAAGCACAACTCCAGCACCTGCTGAAATTGCCAAGGTCAACACGGTGTTCAGGCCATAGACGTGGAAAAGCGGAAGCACAGCGAGCACCGTGTCTTCAGCGCTCACCGTCGGCGGGTTGCGTAAGTCGGCTAATGCTTGAACATTGCTCACCAAGTTGTGATGGGTGAGCATGACTCCTTTCGGCGCACCATCGGAGCCTGAGGTGAAAAGCAAAAGTGCGAGGTCATCGGGGACAACTCGCGGGAACGCAACGTCAGTCGCTGATTTACCGCGAACAAGTGATCGCAAGGATTGCTTCAGGAAACCTCGAAATGTTTCGCGCTCAGACAGGACTTCGTCGCAGAAAACAACGGTGCAGGAATCACTTGCCGCACTGACTCCTAGTTCACCGGTTGCGGAATCGACAATCAGTAAGCGGGCATCGCACTGGTTCAGAATGTAAGTGAGCTCAGCCTCGGTGTATCCGGGGTTGAGCGGCACTGCAACTAATCCGGCGCGGATCACCGCGAAGTAGGTCAACGCAAAATCGATAGAGTTTCCGAGCAGCAGGGCAACGCGATCACCAACGCGAGCGGACAGCAATCCGCGATCCATGAGGATTTGTGCGGTCGAGGACACTCGTTCATCCAACTCCGAGTAAGTGAGTCGCTCCCCCGTGACCGGATCAATGAGGGCAACCCGATGTGGGTCCCGGGCAGCGGAGATGCTGAGGAAA
The DNA here is from genome assembly GCA_964628015.1 of uncultured Aquiluna sp. Classification (GTDB taxonomy): domain Bacteria; phylum Actinomycetota; class Actinomycetes; order S36-B12; family S36-B12; genus UBA4592. The sequence goes on from CAZVLV010000003.1 coordinate 3,020, forward strand.
TCCGAGACCGATGTCACGTTGATCGAGGAACTCACCCCCTGAGTCTGACACATGGGGTTCGGAACGGAAGCACACTTGTCAGGTTAATGAGTTGGGTACTCTGCCTCCATGGCGCAACCGGATATTCAGGCGGCGGGCGATGTCCTGTCCAAGTATCGACGCTCGGGCGCAGTCGCAGCGGCCAAGGCACATGGGGACCGCCCACAAAGCCCCACCAAGGCGGCTGCCTTCTTCGATGTCGATAACACGATCATGCGTGGCGCTTCCCTTTTCCACTTTGCATCAGGTCTGGCCAAGATGAAATATTTCAGTGGCCGGGAAATTTTCGGATTTGGTGTGAAACAGGTGAAGTTTGTCCTATCCGGTTCAGAGGATCCTGAAGATGTAGCTGCTGCGACGGAAGCAGCTTTAGCGTTTGTACAAGGTCGCCAGGTAGACGAACTCATTCGCCTTGGTGAATTAGTTTTTGATCAGAATATGGTGGACAAACTGATACCGGGTTCCTTGGCACTTGCCCAGAAACATTTAGATGCCGGCCAGGAAGTGTGGCTCGTCACGGCAACACCTGTTGAACTCGCCGACATCCTTGCTCGTCGATTGGGTTTAACCGGTGCGCTTGGGACGGTGGCCGAGTCACACAATGGCATCTACACGGGTCGGCTCGATGGATACCCGCTGCATGGTCTGGCCAAAGCGGAAGCTGTTCGAGCTCTCGCCATCAGCGAAGGTTTGGACTTAAGTCAATGCTTCGCGTATTCCGATTCCTCTAATGACATTCCCATGTTGTCCAGTGTGGGCAATCCCACCGCCGTTAACCCGGACTCAGAGTTGCGCTCCTACGCCAAAGAAATGGATTGGGATATCGCAGATTTCCGCCGTCGGGCACATGTGCGCGAATATGCTCTGCCGGCGGGTTCGGCAGCGAGCGGAATTGCCGTGGGACTGGCCGCTGGCTACATACTCGGACGACTTGCTCGCCGTCAGATACTTTCCTAAACCAATATTTATGACCGCATACCAATATTTATAACCGTTAACCAATATTGTGAAAAATAGTTTCGCGGTGCTCTAAGCCACTCAGGATCATTTGCCGCATGGTTTCTTGAACGTGATCAGTGAATTCAAATGAAGAAATGACAGATGAATCGACCGGTGGCGCCATGGGTGCCCCGAAGGTAACGCTCCATTGCGCCGGAAATGGAATAAGGCCCAGTGGACCTAGTGCGGGGAATGTCGGTGTGACTGGCAAATACGGGAGTCCCGCCCAGTTGAGTAAACCGGACACTCTTCCCACTAGTGGATACGTTTCCTCAGATCCGATGATCGCGGTCGGAATTACCTGCACCTGAAGTTCACTTGCAAGACGGGCGAAACCTCCACGACCAAATCTTTGAAGTCGATAACGTTGATCAAAAGTTTTGGCAACGCCGCGGACTCCTTCGGGCCATACGCCCACAAGTTCACCGGCCTCGAGTAACTTACGAGCAACAGCCGGTGTTGCCGGACGCACTCCGAGTTCTTCGAGAAACGGGTTCACTCCGAGATGGAAAAGAAAATCGGCACCCAGGACTAGCAGAGTGCGATCTGAGTTTTTGGCCACGGCCATCATGGTGATCAGGCCATCAATGGCGAATGCACCCGCATGGTTGGCCACGACGAGAGCTGGACCAGTAGAGGGAATGTTCTCGGCACCGTGAACTCGGGTGCGGAACCACTCGGTGTAGATCGGCCCGATGAGTCTGTCGGTGAGCTCTCGGCCCAGAGCCGAGGGAAGCGATGACGCTGATCCCACGGCCATGAATTACTTCTTGTTTCTGCGCTGGACTCTCGTGCGACGCAGCAGTTTGCGATGCTTCTTCTTCGCCATCCGCTTGCGACGTTTCTTAATTACTGAGCCCATTAACGATCCTTTGTGACTATAAGAAAATTACGCGAAGGCTTTTCGCGAACGAGGTGGAGTCTATCTGTCCCCGTCTGAACGAGAACCGACCCCTTGGGAAAAGCGATTACGCGGTCTCGATGTAAGAGTCGCGGAGGTAATCCTGCACTGCTTGCTCGGGAACTCGGAAAGAACGACCAACACGAACAGCAGGGAGTTCGCCGTTGTGTACCAACCGATAGACGGTCATCTTGGAAACGCGCATGACTGACGCGACTTCTGCAACGGTCAAGAATCGAACATCGCCTAGTGCCGAAGTGGCCATACGTCTCTCCTGTTTTTTAGTGGTACTGATCTGAGCTGGTTATTTCAAAGCTGGTAGTGCGCACCCTCGAAAGGCGCTCACCGAACCTTAGTGGATGGGGGGTCGCACTTGTCACCCAATACCTGAAATTAATCCGATCCGGGGTTCCGACACGCTAGAACCAGGAATCAACTTCTGGGTCAAGGCCGTGGTGAGGAAAGACCGCCTTGCGGGTCTGCATGATTGCCGAGTCCACCGGGTTCTGCGGATTGAATCCTTGTTCAATGGGTTTGGCCCACGGCTCCGCTCCATCGGTCATGACCGGAGTCACCACAGACCCTGTCAGCGACCTGACAAACTCAATAAACGAATCTGGGACGGGCGTCTTTGTATCTAATGGAATACCTGACATCACCGCAATGAGGTGTGCCCAGGATCGAGGGACAGCATCAAAGAGGTCATAGCCACCGCCACCAACCGATACCAACTTTCCACCGTGAGCGTGTGCAAGTTTGTGTACGGCTTTATATGCATGGAGTTGACCATCGACGGTTAAGGTCAGGTGAGTCAGTGGATCTTCTACATGTGAGTCCGCACCGTTTTGGCAGATAATGATTTCAGGAGCAAAGGCATTCACAATCGGTGGAATAACGGATGAGAATGCGCGCAAGAACCCTTGATCGCCGGTCCCTGCAGGCAGGGCAATGTTCACCGCACTGCCGAGAGCATCTGGCCCACCGATTTCACTGGGATCTCCAGTCCCCGGAAACAGGGTTCGAGGGCTTTCATGGATGGAAATCGTGAGAACCCTGGGATCATTCCAGAAAATTTCCTGAACACCATCGCCATGGTGCGCATCAATATCGATGTACGCAATGCGCTTGGCCCCACGGTCGAGTAATTCGGCAATGGCGACCGCAATGTCGTTATACACACAAAAACCAGCGGCGGCATTGGCATGACCATGATGCAATCCACCCGCAAGGTTGACCGCATGTTCTGCTGCACCCGTCCACACCGCGACAGCAGCAGCCGTTGTTGCACCTGCAACCCGTGCAGCCGCACGATGCATGTTCGGGAACACCGGATCATCTGATGTACCGAGTCCATGTTCTGCTGAAAAATAGTGCGGGTCATCGGATGCGCTTTTCACTGCAGCAATGAGTTCAGGTGTGTGCACTCGCATCAGTTGCTCGTCCGTGGCAATATCAAAGTCTGGCGTGAGCGTGACACCATCAAGAACACCGAGCTCCTGTGCCAATCGCATGGCCAACTGCACGCGAATCGGTGCAAGTGGATGAGTGGGTCCCAGGTTGTATTCCGCTAGATCGTCATTCCAAGGAATAAATAAACTCGAGGGATTCGACAGTGTCATGTCGTGCCGCGTTGATGTGTGCCAACTTCACTGATAACGGATTCAGTGGCACCAAGTTCACTGGCACGCTCGGTGCCACGTACCAACGCCGCAATCACCGCGGGACCAACATGGGCTTCATTGAGTACCTGCATGGCGGCTGCCGTCATGCCACCGGGTGAAGTCACCTGTTGACGGAGTTCCTCGGGTGTGCTTGCAGAGGTTGCTAAGAGTTCGGCGGAACCTGTCAATGTGTGTCGCACGAGTTCTTGTGCGGTGGACAGATCAAGGCCTAATTCCTGGGCACCTTCAATCAGGTACTGCGCCAGATAAAACAGATACGCCGGTCCACTGCCACTGACAGCGGCAAGAGCATTTTGTTGGGACTCAGGCACTTCGACGACGGCCCCCACAGAGGACATGAGTTCCCGGGCCAGATCGAGGGATTCCCTGGTGCATGTGGGTGACCCGCTGATGCCGGTCATGCCCTTTCCAATAATGGACGGCGTATTTGGCATTGCCCGAATGATTTGATCGGTGCTTGGCAGAGCCTGGGCGATGAAGTCGGTGGTGATCCCGGCAGCAACGGAAATGATAACGGTTCCGGGAGCAACACATGAGGCAAATTCAGGAAGGATTTCCCGAATCATTTGTGGCTTGATCGCAATCACAATCACACTGCACCCCAACAATGCTTCGCGATCTTCGGTAACGGTCACCGAGTAGGTGGACCCCAGATGCGCATACTTCTCAGAATCGCGCACCACTGCCACGATCTGGGGCCCTGTTTCTGCTGCGTCATGTGATGACCATCCAGAAATAAGCGCCTGGCCCATGGAGCCTGTACCAATAATTCCGATAGTTCTCATGTCTGTGCTCGAAGCGCGTGAGTCCGACATGCCCTCAGCCTGCCACATGTTCGGGAGCAGTCGGGTTAAGGAAGTGGTTTCGTAGGATCAATCAGGTTCTGAATGACCGGGGCCACCATGGCTACCACCTGATCTTCTGGCAATGACGCCAATGGCTCCACCTTCAGGAAGTAGCGGTAAGCGATAACTCCCGAGAGATATGCGCTGATTAGGGCGCCGCGTAACCGAGCATCCGGGATTCCCACCGCAATCAATACCCGATCAATGACCGCTGTTTGGAAGTAATCTGACAGTGGCTTAATTACGCCGAATACATCGACACCAGAGATCGTGGTTCCCTGCACCATACCGGCTGCCTTGCCAAGATCAGTGCGAACTTTTTCATCGGCCACCAGTTGAAAAGTGGAACGAACAATGCGCTCCCCCATTCCATCGATGCCTGGGGCAACTAGTGCGGGAATCGCGCGTTGGGGATCAAAAGGCAGCGCCATGGCAGCCGCGAACAATGCTTCCTTGTTGTTATACAGATTCGTGATCACCGTGGGAGCAACACCGGCTGCAGCCGCAATGGACTTCACCGTTGTTCGGGCATAGCCGGTGGCAAGGAATGCTTCGCGGGCAGCTTTCACCACTCCATTCAGGTCACCAGGCTGTGAACCTTGATTGGTGGATTCCACCATGTGTGCCTCCCACTTCTGCCACCACTGCTTCAGCCCAATAGGTGCGCTCGTCCGAACTCTAGGCTCTCACGGATATCGGCAATGCGCTGTTCTCGGGTCGCCGCTGAACGGGTGGAAATCTCCGAGATCACCATTCCATTAAATCCTGAACTTCGAAGTAGCCTGAATGACTCCTCCAGAGGCTGGGTCCCCCTGCCGGGAACTAGGTGTTCATCTGCTGCTGAGTCTGTGCCATCGGCCAAATGAATGTGTTCCAGACGCGCACCTAAATCTCGGATCATGTCCTGCGGGTCGGTGCGAGATACGGCCGTGTGGGAGAAATCCAAGGTGACGCTGGAGTAGTCCTGTTTACGCACGTCCCAATCGGGCGCATAAGCGGGTACGGATCCTTTACCCGCGCGCCACGGGTACATGTTTTCGACAGTGAAAGTGATCGGGCTATTGAGATTGAGTTCGGCAATTCCCGCTTCGAAATTTTTGGCATAGTCGCGCTGCCATCGAAATGGCGGGTGCACCACCACGGTTTCTGCACCCAGTAATTGGGCGACTTCATCCGCTTTTGTTAATTTGCCCCACGAGTCTGTTCCCCATACTCGCTGGGTAATGAGTAAGCATGGTGCGTGCAGGGACAGAATCGGAATTTGGTAGTGCTGGACCAGATTACGAAGCACCGTGGAGTCTTGACTCATGGAGTCAACTCCCACCATAACCTCAACACCGTCGTAGCCCGTGGCGGCAGCGATTTCAAATGCAGCAGCCGTGGATTCCGGGTACACGCTAGAAGTTGACAGACCGAACTTCATGACTGCGCCCCATAAGTCGTTACCGCGACTTCCGATGTTTCCTTGGGAGCTCGGCGCCATTTATCCGTATACACCGTGACTCCCCACACGGCCACAGCCCCAACAAGGCCCACGGAAATGCTAATCACGCTGTACTTCTCAGGCCCTAGTGTCAAAGCAAAAAACTCCGACAGGAACGGGATGTACAACACCGCAACGAACATCAGGACCATGGTGAGGACAATGCCAATGCGAATCAGATTCAGCGGCCGAGCACTTTGTGCCAGAACCGCAATCGTGACAATGAAAAGAGTGATTGTCGCGGCGGATTGGGCGTTTAGCATCGGTTCCTTGAAATACAGGGCCGCGCCGTAACTCACAAACGCGGATACAGCAGCAATGATTCCGGCCGGGATTGCGAAAAGCAGAACGCGGTTAAAAAAACCTGGACGGAATCTTTCCGTATTTGGCATGAGTGCCAGGAAGAATCCTGGAATTCCGATGGTCAGTGCACTCACCAGTGTCAGGTGCCGGGGCAGGAAAGGGAACGCCACTGCGAAAATCGCCGCGGCAGCACTCACGATCATGGCATAAAAACTCTTGGTCAGGAACACGTCCGCTACACGCTCAATATTTCCGAGCACCTTTCGCCCTTGAGCCACAACACTGGGCATGACCGACCATTGATCATCGAGTAACACGATTTGTGCCACGGCTCGGGTTGCGCCCGCGCCAGAGCCCATTGCGATTCCTAGGTCCGCGCTCTTTAGGGCCAAGACATCGTTGACGCCGTCACCTGTCATGGCAACTGTTTTACCCCGAGTGTGCAGCGCTTCCACCATTCCTTGCTTTTGCGCTGGAGTCACGCGACCAAATACATTCTCTGTTGCCAGGACATCTGCAACGTCATGTGTGCTGGCAGGCAGGTGGCGGGCGTCGTACGGGTGATCTGCTCCGGGAACACCTGCTTGTTGAGCAATTGCCCCCACTGTTTCGGCGTTATCACCGGATATCACCTTGACGTTCACTCCCTGATCAAGGAAATACCGGACGGTGGGTGCAGCATCGGGTCGCAGTGTTTGGCTAATCACCACGAGTGCCACACATGTGACACTGTCTGAGTCTGCGAGAACGCTATCGGCCGTGAGTGGGGTGGTGTGAGTGGCCACAACAAGTACGCGACCACCTGTCGCCGCATATTTATCAGACTCATTGCGCATCACAGAGTTGCTCGGTGCAACCATTTCTGGGGCGCCAATAATCCAGGTGCCATGTTCGTCAAATGTTGCCGCCGCCCATTTGCGGGCGCTGGAAAAAGGAACATTGCTGACTTCCACCCACTGGGGTGAAGGAAACTTCGTGGCAATAGCCGTCAACGTGGGGTTCGGGTTCTCGTCAATAGATGCCAATGCACCCAATGCACGTTGAACCTCGTTGACGACATTTGGATCGGTGGTGAGGTCCACGACTTCTTGGACCTGCATACCTGGTTCGGTGAGTGTTCCGGTTTTGTCCGCACAGACCGTGTCCACTCGGGCAAGGACTTCGACGGCAGGAAGGTCCTGTACCAGCACTCGCTTGCGTGCCAGCGCAATGACCGAGACAGCCATGGCAATAGATGTCAGCAGTACAAGGCCTTCAGGGACCATGGTGACAACACCGGCAATGGTTCCGCGAATTGCTTCATCTAGTGGAAGTTTTGCTCGATAAAGCTGGGAGAGCAATAGCAAGATTCCCACCGGCAACAAGAAGTAAGAGACATATCGAATGAATCGGTTAATGGAATCTCTGAGTTCAGAGTCGGTCTGTTGGAATTTCTTGGCCTGCTCGGTTAATCCTGCAGCGAAGGAATCGCGTCCCACCCGAGTTGCTCGGTAGTAACCAGAACCTGCAACAACGAATGAGCCACTCATTGCTTCATCGCCCACCGATTTATCTACCGGATCCGCTTCGCCCGTCAATAGGCTTTCATCAATCTCTAACCCATGAGAGGAAACGACTACACCGTCAACAACAAGCTGGTCACCAATTTTGATGGCAAGGAGATCATCGAGAACAACATCTTTCGAATTGACGGGGATGTCTTCCCCATTACGACGAACAACGGGTTTCGCTTCACCGATCACTGCAAGTTTGGCCAACGTGCGTGAAGCTCGATACTCCTGAATCGTTCCAATCAATGTATTGGCCACAATGACAAGACCAAAAAGCGCGTCTTGCCACGGTGCCACCATGATCATGACGATCCACAAGGACCCAATCAGGAAGTTAAACCATGTCAGAGTGTTCGCACGAATAATGCTGGACAGGCTGCGGCTGTAGGCATCTGGTGCGTCATTGGTTTCCCCGCGCGCAACGCGCTCCGCAACCTCGGCCGATGTCAGGCCATCTAGATCCGCTAGACCATCACGATCCGAGAGACCATCACGACCAGCGCGATCATTCTGACCATTTGGGTCATGCTGATCTACCGCGGTCATTGCTTCATCCCCTCTGGATTCGATTGCCTAACCCCCGCGTAGTTCATCACAGGGATACCGCCTTGGCTAGTAAGTGGGCTAAATCTTGGGAACCTTGTTCAGATGACATCATGACTCAGAAGACATCGAGTCCAGGTGTCGCAGAATCACGCCCTCGCGAAGTGCCCACGGGCAAATCGAGATCTGGGTGGCATGGAAAAGCTCCATGGCAGCTTCCGCAACGAGCGCCCCAGCCACCATCTGACCTGATCTACCCGGTGAGACACCAGGAAGTTGCTGGCGCTGTTGTTCATTCATGATGGCCAACCGCTCGATAATCTCACTCACCCCCACGAGTGTGAGGGTGCGATCCACATATATCCCCGCGGAGGAATCCGGGGCTCCAGCGATCCTGGCAAGTTGCTTAAATGTTTTCGATGTCCCGACAAAGGCACGGGGGCTTTCACCCTTGGACAGTTTGCTCACGGTGGCGGCGATTTCAGCGCGAATGTATTTACGCAGTTCCTTGATCTGGGTGACCGAAGGTGGGTCTGCGGAAATGAATTCTCGGGTCAACAACCCTGCGCCGAGGGGCAGCGATACCGCAGTATCGGGTTCTTCATCATGACCCACGGCCAATTCCAGTGAACCACCGCCGATATCGAAAACCATCAGGCGACCAGCGGACCACCCCACCCACCTGCGGGCAGCGAGGAAGGTGAGCTCAGCCTCGGTTTCACCACTCAAAACGGTGATGTGCACGCCTGTTTCTTTTTCTACCCGTTCTCGCAACTCCAACTGATTGGGAGCATCGCGGATGGCCGATGTCGCAAATGCGATCGTGTGACTCACTCCCAATTTTTCTGAAGTCACTTGGCTTTGGGCAATGAACTCAATGAGCGTATCGATTGCCTCGGTGGAGATCACTCCGGTGGAATCTGCATATTGGGCTAATCGGAGATCTAGTTTGCTTTTATTGGCTGGTGTGGGAGCCGCACCGTAATGCGCATCAACAACGAGCGAGTGAACCGTATTTGAACCAATATCCAATACTCCCAATCGCACGGGTTCACATTAGCGCCTCTACCCTTCCCCGTTCAGTCTCCCAATGGTGCAGCGAGAAGGCAATTGACCTAGGCTCAGCCCGTGCCTGAAGTCCCCCTTGATTTCCCTCGCCAGTGGGTGGAGTTTGTTGACCCTGCCGATAACGATCAATTGATTCGTTGCGACCTCACGTGGCTCACCTCAAAATACAATTGCATATTTGGTCGAGGGTGCAAAGGCATTGATGCCGATAAACCCGATGCGGGCTGCTGCGTGCATGGCGCACACTTCTCAGAGAAAAAAGACGAGAAGCGCGTCAAGTCGTGGGTAAAAAAACTCACACCTGAGCTGTGGGAAAACTACGAAGTGGGTCACGGCAAAAAAGGATGGACCGAAAAAGAAGATGGCGCGGACAAAACCAGAGTGGTCAATGGCGCCTGTATTTTTCACAATAACGAGGATTTCGAAGGCGGCTACGGGTGCGCCCTGCACCACCTAGCAATCCAAGAGGGCGTGTCCTTCATTGAGACCAAGCCGGAAGTGTGTTGGCAGCTCCCCCTTCGCCGCACCTATGAAAAACAAGACCAGGAAGACGGACGCGAACGCCTCGTTGTGGTTCTCGGCGAGTATGACCGCCGCGGCTGGGGAGAAGGCGGTCACGATTTCCACTGGTACTGCACCGGTAACACCGAAGCGCACAACGCTCCCGAGCCCGTCTACATCAATTCCAAGGAAGAAATCGTGGCGCTGATCGGTGAACTGGCTTATGAAGAACTCGTGAAACTTTGCAAGAATCGCGAAAAGGTACTCACAGATTTCAATCAGCGGGGTAAAAAGGCTGCCGAGGCTGCCAGAATTGGCCTATCCGTTCACCCGGCGGATCCACCCGTTAACTGAGGATTTCACCCATGGCAAAGGCAGCCGCGAAAGCACCTTTATATAGGTGTACCGAATGCGGGTGGTCCAGCGCCAAGTGGGCTGGGCGCTGTGGCGAATGCCAGGCATGGGGAACGGTCGAGGAAGTCGGTGCCGCGAAAGGCACCACCCAGGCCAAGCGCTCCAACACCCCCGCCATTCCCATCACAAGTATTGATGTCACCCAAGCACAGGCTTCCAGCACCGGCATCGGTGAATTCGATCGCGCACTGGGCGGCGGTTTTGTTCCCGGCGCGGTGCTGCTCCTCGCCGGTGAACCCGGTGTGGGTAAATCAACCTTGCTTTTGACGGTCGCAGCGGAGTGGGCCAAGCAGGGAAACACCGTTCTCTATGTCACCGGCGAGGAATCCGCTGCACAGGTCAGACTTCGCGCAGAACGCATCGGTGCTCTCAGTGATTCCCTGTACCTCGTTGCCGAGACCGATCTCGGACTCGCCCTAGGTCACGTCGAAGAAACCCAACCCACATTGCTCATTGTCGACTCGGTGCAAACTATTCAAAGTTCGGATATCGACGGTGTTTCTGGCGGAGTCACCCAGGTCAAAGAAGTCGCCGCCGCCCTCATTGCGACCGCGAAGGTCCACAACATGACAACGGTGCTCGTGGGACATGTCACAAAAGATGGCACCGTTGCTGGCCCACGTGCCCTGGAACATTTAGTCGATGTTGTTTTGCAATTCGAAGGCGATCGCCATGGTCCGTTGCGATTAGTGCGCGCGGTCAAGAACCGCTATGGCCCTGCCGATGAAATTGGCTGCTTTGAATTAAGTGAAGATGGAATTCATGGTTTACCCGATCCCAGTGGGCTATTCCTTGGTGATCGCACCACTCCTGCTGCGGGCACATGCGTCACCATTACCGTCGAGGGCAAACGTCCACTGGTGGCTGAAGTTCAAGCGTTAATCGCACCAACCAGTTCACCTCAACCACGCCGGGTCACCAGTGGTCTGGATTCTTCCCGCACCGCAATGATGCTCGGTATCTTGGAGCGGCGAGCGAACCTCAAGTTGTCCACATCCGATTGCTTTGTTGCCACGGTTGGTGGCATGCGACTCATGGAACCAGCAACTGACCTGGCAACGGCTCTGGCGATTGTCAGCAGTGTGAAAGATGTTCCTTTACCCAGCAGCCTTGTTGCCATCGGGGAAATCGGCTTGGCCGGCGATATCCGCCTTAGAGAAAAGACTCGGCGAGGCATCGCGATTGGGATTCACCCACGCGATCATTCCTACTGGAACAAAAGTTAATGTCGCCGGAATCACCACTCACCCGGTGGCAAATATTTCCGAGGCGATAAGGGCGATCGGGGAGGTTGCGCGTGAGTTCCCCAACACCACACAACCTCCCGCCGCTTTTTAGTTTCAACCCCCGTCGAGTTAACTCCTACCCGCGATGCATCGTGTTCACATGAACAACAACGCTGTACAACAAAAATTAGGGTCAATCAGTCCTTGCTGGTGATTGCAAAGGGTGTGGATTCACTGCGCACATCAAGGTTTCGACCAATAACAACATAACGCCCAGGTTGGGCTACTTTTTTGATGTCGGGACAGCCTTTTTGGCTGAGGCGACCATTCCAGGTAATGGTGGATTGAACTTTGTCGCCTGGTTTCAGGGTGACGACCCGCACTTTCTTATTGTTACTGCAGTCATCGCTGGACCAGACGTGATACCCACCAGATTCCACTTCGAGTTCATTTGCCTTGGGTCCCACGTCACGAAGGCAGGCAACATTCCCGGTGTTTTCAATGGTCAAGGTGAGTACCGGTTTCGACCCGACAATATAAGCGCCCGAATCCGTAGTCGCCTCGACGAGAATTGCCGAGTCCAGACAATCAACAGGTTCGGTGGATATCACTTCTTCTTCAGCGATAACAACTTCCGGAGTGGTTTCGGCGGTCGCCGTGGCAGTTTCTGCGGGTGCAACTTCGGTTCCCGAATCACTCCCGAATACGCTGCGCGCCATCCAGATCAGCGCAATGACAAGGGTGAGTACAACAAGTACCAGAGCCGCCCTTCGCACCCAGTACACACTGGCTGGCTCGGGACCGATCGGGTTCAAACTCACCCCTTAAGACTAATACGGCACCGCTCCCCTGCGATTTTGTGTCGGCGTGACACGATTCGAGGGTGCAGCAACCCACCAGCCCCCCTCGGACAAGCTCCGTTATTCGGTGGTTTGAGGGCTCGGCGAGGGATTTACCCTGGCGCAGGTCGCACAAGAACATGAGCCCGGACCCCTGGGGCGTCATGGTCAGTGAGTTCATGCTTCAGCAAACTCCGGTCAAGCGAGTGGTGCCAGCATGGCAATCATGGATGGTCACCTGGCCCACGCCCGCAGACCTGGCCAAAGCTTCACCAGCGGATGCAATTCGGATGTGGGCGAATTTGGGTTACCCCCGGCGTGCAGTGCGGTTGCACCAGAGTGCGCAGGTCATTACCACCGAATACAAGAATCAAGTACCGAACACCTTTGATCAACTCATTGGCTTGCCCGGGGTCGGCGAATATACGGCTAATGCAATTTTGGCCTTTGCATTCAATCAACCAACACTCGTGGTGGACATCAACGTGCGCAGGGTTATTTCACGAGCGTGGTTAGGTCAGGCACACCCCGCAAACTCGCTTTCCGCAGTGGAGCGCGCATTCGCACAGTCACTCATTCCTAAAAATCCACAACGTGCGCCGATGTGGGCCGCGGCTTCCATGGAGTTGGGGGCGTTGATTTGCACGGCTCGAGATCCCGAATGCAGTCAATGCCCCATTCGCAAATCGTGTGCCTGGTTCACCTCGGGCCAGCCCAATAACGCCAGTAAGCCACGAACTCAGGCGAAGTATGAAGGAAGTGACCGTCAAGAGCGTGGACGAATTCTGCGCGAACTGCGAGCGAGCAATTACTCAGTGCCGATCAGCCAGATTATGAATAACGCGAAAGATGTACAGCAGTGTGAACGCGCATTGGAATCATTGCGTCAAGAAAAACTCATTATTGATGTTCCGCGGGGGCGAGTGTCACTACCTGAAAACTAACTCCCCAACGTCAACCGATAAATGCGGTCGTCAACACGTGATGGATCACCACGCCCATCTGTATTACTGGAGATCAACCACAGGGAGCCATCAGGTGCCTGTTCAATTGTGCGCAGGCGACCCAAGTCACCCAACCTCACCGGGATAGGTGTCTGTGCTTTGGGATCACCAGAGTTGACGCCCGTTAATGGCACCTGCCACAGCACTTCGCCACGCAAACTAGCAACAAATGCGTTGTCTTTCGCGATTGCGATCCCACTAGGCGAGGCGGTGGAAGTCGGTGACCATTCCATTTTCGGGCTCACATAATTCGGGTTTGCACTGTAACCCTCGTAGAGAGGCCAGCCGTAGTTTTTTCCGCGCTGAATCAAATTGAGCTCGTCCGCATCTTTGCTACCAAACTCGCTCGCCCACAGTTGACCACGGCTGTCAAGGGCAAGGCCCTGAACATTGCGGTGGCCTGAGCTAAATATTCGCGGACCACCCATTGGTTTGCCATTGCGATCAATCAGCAAGATTTTACCCGCCAAGTTATTGGGGCGCTGGGATAAATCTGGATCACCGGCGTCACCGGTTGCCACATAAATTCCACCATCAGGTCTCACAAGAATGCGACCGCCATTGTGATTCCAATTCTTGGGAATACCCGACAGGATCACGGTGGACTTGCCTAACTTCCCACCCGAGATCGGGAACCGCACAACTCGGTTGTCATTCTTCGCCGTGTAATACGCGTACAACTCATTGCCTGAATTCGACAATGCAATACCCAACAGGCCACCCTCGCCGTCAGGGACAACTCCGGGCACCTTGCCCACAATTCGAGTGTTTCGACCTGCGGGTTTGGACGGGTCAATCTCCTTAATGAGTGCGGTGTCTCGCTCACTGACCCAAGCTTTCCCATTGGGGAAGAACGTGAGACCCCAAGGGGATGTCAATCCCTGCGCTACCACCTTGTCGCGCTGGACCGAAGGTGCGGCCGCGGCTGGTGAGTAGCCAACTAAACCGACAATCACGGCCATGGTAACAATCACTGACATTCGCACTGAGTACATAAATTCATCAAAACACGAATCGCTCGCTGAGGCAACACGTAGGCTCACCATGTGATTCGTCCACTTATTGCCGCTGCCATTGCCACCACCCTGATGGTTATACCGCAGGTGGCAACCGCCGCAGATTCAACGCCTGTCCATCAAGTGGGCACCTATGACTACCTAGTGCAACCGGATTTCACCGGTCTGCAGCAAGCAGACACGGTAACCGACCACACCACCCTTGGACTGGGAACATTCGCCAACCTCGATGGCGAGTTGGTGATGGTAGGCGGTGTTGCGTATCGAGTACCCACCACCGGCATTCCCGAACGAATCACTGGCAAAGAACTCACGCCATTTATTCAGGCCATTTCATTCAAGCCCACAAAATCCGGGCCCATTCCCCCCGGGACCCAATGCAGTCAACTCGTTCCACTCATTAATGAACTTATTGGAACCAACCAGGGAATTGTTGCTGTGCGAGTGTGCGGCACCTTCACGCAATTAGAAGCACGCAGCGTTCCCAAGCAAGAACAACCGTGGTCAAGCCTCGCCACCGTAATCAGTCAACAAACTCAATTCAACCTCAATGGCAATAAAGCGGTTCTCGTTGGTTTCCGTCAAGGATCGGACTACCTCGGTGTTGGCCAACCCGGACTCCACCTGCACGGACTCACCCACAACAAGAAGGCCGGGGGACACGTTCTTTCCTGCACAGCAGGAAATGATGTACAACTCTCCGTTCAACAAGCCTCATCTGTTTCCATTGCTAACTGATCAAAACCATGATCACACCACACCAGACGGAACCCCCCTGGTCTCGCTATGCGCCAGCCGGCAGGGACACATGAGAAATATAAGAAACACGTTCTACTTGCATCCACTTAATCATGGAAGTGGGGGGGGGGGAAAACCCCCCCCCAAGGCACTCACGCACTACTCACGCACCACGTGAAGTAACCGATGGAGCAATTCCCGGAACACGATGCCCAAAAAAATCACTCCAACCCGTGTTAAGATTCGCTTGGTTAGTGCGAATCTATTGGTTGGACCCGGCCCCACGGCCGGGTCTTTCCCATTAGGTAAAGGATTCGCCATCCTTCACATCACCCCCGATCCCCTCGTGATTACCCAGAAGCACGCGCACAAAGCACGCACCGGGCTCGAGGACCTAAGTCAGGGATAAAGAAAGTGACACCGCACCAACTCACTCACTTAACAACTCAAAACTAGGAACAAACTTGCTTATTGCCAAGAAGCAATATGAATACTGTGGACAACGCCAAGTGCACAAATATCGCTACGCCGGCGAACCAGTCTCGGTCCAGGACGCAATCACCGCGGTGAATGGAAATGGACTTCCTGATGTAGTGATTGTGCTGTTGAATAAAACATCTCCCGATTGATTGGGGTTGGGCAGATTCATGGACGAAGTTGTATTGGCAAAGCCCACGGATCCACATTCCACGGATGCAGGCAAGGTTGCGTAGGGAGAAGACTGGAGCAGCGTGTATTCATAACAATCGATGCCGGAACCGTAAAGGCTGACTTCCGCTACATATGCATATTGAAGGTATGTTCTAGCACTGGTGCTTGCGGTGAATGCATAAGTGATACTCAATGGATAAGAACGAGCTTGGGTAGCTCCCGATCGGCTGATGTTGACACTCACATTCTCCATGCGTGCGGGAAGTGCAGGTTCCGCATCAACGACAAACCTCAGGTGACCTCGTGGAGTCATGCTCGGGTCACTTAGTTCAACGCTTTCAAAGTTTTTCACTGAATTCCACGTCAGCGTTGATTGGACCCCTGAGCCGGATGCGTGACCGAGTTCATTCCACGCCGAAACCAACCTGCGGTCATCAATATCGCGAACACCAGGAACGAGTGAGCGTCCAATCTCGCCCATCCATTGCCCGGATGCCTCCTTGTTCAATGTGAGAACGGTAGAGCCGTTCGGCAACGTTTTTACCGTTGCCCAGGTACCGTCAATTCGAACCAGACCTGTTCCCAGGATCGGCTCCGCAGCCGCGGGACCTGTTGCAAGGATCAACGATCCCAGGATCGCCAGTGCGGAAAAAACAAGACCTACCCGAGATGATGTCATTTGCTGAGCGTATGCGACACCTTCTCGCTACTTACCCAGCCACACCTATTTACCCAGCCACACCTTGAACACGTGCGTCCATCCTTGAGCCCCCATGTTGGTGGAAACGACTTGACCGCGCGCACCGGAGTACTTACCTGATCCACCGACCACAGGTCTCACGGTTGTTTGACCATCAGCAAGGGTCGCTCCCGCTTGAGGGTAGAGAGAAATTCCGCCCACAACCATTTGATCTTTCTCCGCACCGAAGACGAAAGTCAGATTTGATGAACGTAACTCCTGACCCCCTGGCATAGCTGAATTCAAAGTAGTCAGCGTTCCCGCTAAGTACTGGCCATTCGTCGCCTTGCCATTCACAGCAATAGGAATAAAGAAAGTACGAACGGCACCAATTCCACTACCGTTCACCGCGATTGGATTCACGGCCTCGTGATAGACCCGAACAGTGACGGGCTTTTCCGAAGCAATCGCAGGGGCAATTCCCGCAGCGGTGGCGATAGCGACTGACATAATCGAAGCGAGGAAAACACGTGTAAGTCTCATATTCGAACACTAGCCCCCTCAGTTGTTCCCCCAACTACGAAATGAGGAAACATTCAGAATCAGCTGTGATTAGTTATGTGCAGCAGGCACCGGTGCTTTCCACGAGCGGTAGATCCGTGGTGGATTCAACGGACGGGTTGTCATCTTTGATGACATAGAACTCCCACGGGGTTCCATTGGGATCGTGCAACCAGACCTTGTCTTGCACCGCATAGCAGCAGGTGGTGTCGCCTTCCTCGAGATCCACTAGCCCCGTGGCATCGATACGCGCCCGCGTCTGTGAATACGCCTCTTCAGTGAGCTCCTCCACACCCAGGTGATTCAACGCGCCCGCCGCCCCGTGGCCCCGTACTTCAGCTCCGACCTCGATCAGAACAAGTTTGAGCGGGGGTTCGGTAATTTCGAAGTTCGCATACCCTTCGCGAATCTTGTGCGGAGGAACCCCGAACACCTTTATATAGAAGTCAACAGATGACTGAAGGTCAGCGACGCTGAGGGCGAGTTGTAAGCGGGACACGGTTACCTCCATATTGATAGATATCGATGCAGACGCTATCATCCATATTTATATCCGTCAATATAGATTTCGGCCGGTAGCACCACATCGAGAGGAGAACCTCATGGAGACAATCACCATCGCCGACTGCTGCTCCCCCGTCGCCGCCTCCGGCTTCACCGCCGAGGATGCGAATAACCTGGCCCACGTTCTCAAGGCAATCGCCGATCCCGCCCGCCTTCATATCTTGAACTTGATCCGCCTCAGTAACACCGGCGATGCCTGCGTGTGTGACATCACTACCGCCCTCGACCTCAGCCAACCCACAATTTCCTATCACCTGAAAAAGATGGTGGAAATTGGACTACTCACAAAAAAGAAGCGCGGGTATTGGAATTGGTACTCGATTAACGATGACCAACTAGCGGGCCTGCAGAGGATTTTTTCTCCTGTCACTACCTGACAAACAAAATCATGCTGAAGAAAGACTCACGTATCTTTTTTGGTTCGGCGATTTAACTCTTGAAGTTCCTGTTCCATGAGATCAAGTTGAGTTCGCAATCCCACCACTAATTCGACGAGGGAAGCATGCACTGAATGTTCTTCTTTCCGCTGACGCGCCTTCTCTTCCTCACGAGCCTCCTCCATTGCCCCGACGACAATTCCAAGAACAAGGTTCAGAACAACAAATGCAGCAATGAGGACATAAGAGAGGAAGAAAATCGTGGCAAAAGGTGAGACAGTCTGAGCTTCCTCCAGGTAAGTGGGAAAGTTCTCAAGAGTTAATAAAATAAACAGGGTCATCATCGCTGTGCCGATATTTCCCCATTGTTGCGGTAACTCTTCACCAAAAAGTACGTAGCCCACCATTCCGTAAACAAACAGAATCAGAATGACCAATACGATCATGGAGAAAACTGATGGCAAGGCTTTGGACAGCGTCGATATTAAAACTCGCGCATCCGGAAGGAAACGCAATAGTCGCACAATTCTGGCAAGGCGTAGCAGGCGAATAACCTCTGCCTGAGCGCGGACCGCAGGGATCAGCGCAGCACCAATCACTACAAAGTCAAAAACGTTCCAGCCAGATCGGAAGAAGTTCCAGGGCTTCGGGAAATAAGAAACCATCCGGAGAATAAGTTCAATAAGAAAGACAATGTAGAAGGCATCGTTGAGCCGCATGAGCAAAGTGAATGTAGGCGAATCAGTGGAAATATAAGTTTCCATGCCCAACACAATCGCGTTTGCAACAATGACTCCGCTGATGAATAGCTGAAAGCGATCAGAATCCACAAGCCGTGCGAGAGGTGCAATTCGGGGAATCTGCTGAGTGGTCGACGAGGCCATGGTCAGGTTATACATCGGCGTCACTCAACACTGACCCATTGGGGTCCTTACCTCTAGGCGCGTGGGTAAGCGCGTGCAATGCGTGCACACGCGCGCTCGTCTTTTAGCACCCCGTAGGGGTGCTTTGAGTGGTGTCCGTGTCGACAACCGGTCAACACACCACTGCAACGAAAGGAACACCATGCCCAATGGCGGTTACCCAAGGAACCTCCTCACACCAATTGGTGACTCAGGAATTGAAATTCTCACAACGGGTTGGCACGTCTCGGCTCGACGACGACTCGAAGAAGGGTTTTATGAATTCGGGAGCCTGAATGAAATACAGGTGTCCGCATTGCTGTACCACTTGCT
>CAZVLV010000004.1:0-21028 GCA_964628015.1 uncultured Aquiluna sp.
CTGGCCAGTGCATCCGCAACGGTTTCATCAGGTGCCATAACAATCGGCTCGCTGGTCATCATGCCACCGGCCGAGAAGTCATCGTAGGTCAACAATCGGCGAATATCTTCAGCTTCATCGGGCTCCATTCGTTCAAGGAGGTCTTCGGCCCGTTCCGGTGGTAACTCAGAGATCAGGTCCGCGGCATCGTCAGGGTCCATTTCTTCAAGGACATCGGCGGCGCGTTCTGCCTCAAGCGTTTGCAGGATCTCAATTTGATCTTGATCAGGAAGTTCCTCCAAAACATCGGCCAATCTTTGGTCATCAAGTTCTCGTGCAATTTCCAGACGGCGTTTAGGCGATAGTTCGTGAAGCATTGCCGCGACATCGGCGGGGCGTAAAGAATCCATGGTGGCAAGTAACTGCTCCGCGGGTTGATCCTGATTCGGGAGTGACAGGCCGGTGACGGAATTCCAATCAACGATCATTTTTTCACTGCGTCGACGAAACCCAGTCGGAGCTCGACGCACAAAAAGTTTCTCGACGAGCCATTCACGATTACGGGTTTGCTCTACACCGATATCTTCAATGGTTACTGTCTCATCGGTGCCCACGAGTTTCACGGATCGATCCAATAGTTCAGCGGTCACGAGTGTCTCATTGCGTCTTTGCTCAAAGCGACGCAGATTCACCATGCCGGTCACAATTATTTGACCCGAGTCAATCGCCGTCACTTTTGTCATGGGGACGAAAATGCGTCGGCGCGGTGGAACTTCAATTACTAGGCCGGTGAGCCGCGGTGGTTGAGACCCGGCGCGAAGAACCATGGTGGCATCCCGCACTTTGCCCATGTGATCACCCATGGGGTCAAAGACGCCCAGACCATTGAGATGGGCAAGGAAGACCCGTGCATGTGTGCTCACATGGGAAGGCTACCGCGAAAGAGTGGGTATCCCTGCGACGTTAGGCGGATGCATTAGGGCAGGCTTCGCACATGTCGCAGCAGTCAAACCCTCCCTCGGTGGATTCGTTGCGACCGCCACCGGCAGGTGATCTGCTTGCACTCGGTGTCGCAGTTGTCTTTATTGCACTCAGCGGCCCCGCCATTGCTGCTACCGCAGCCCCTGTTTTGGCGATTGCATTCTGGCGGTGCTTCATTGGCAGCGGATTGACGGGATTGTGGGTGCTAGCGCGGAATCGTCAATCACTCGGTGTACTCACCCGTCGCGAACTGAAGTTGATTGCTATTGCGGGAGTATTTCTCGGATTGCACTTTGCCACGTGGATTCCATCCCTTGCATTCACTTCGGTGGCGGCATCGACAGCCTTGGTTGCCACCCAACCAATTTGGGCAGCGTTCATTGCCAGGGCCCGCGGGATTCGGATTGCACCTGCCGCGTGGGTGGGAATCTTTATTGCTTTAGCGGGTGTAATTTTTCTGACCGGGGTAGACGTTAGGTTAGACGCTAGACACTTGATTGGTGATCTACTCGCCCTTGCTGGGGCTATCTTCGCTGCGGCATATGTTTCCGTCGGTGAAAGAGTTCGGCAGACTGTGTCGACCGCGACCATGACCTTTCTCCTGTATGGAGTCGCTGCATTGACCGTACTTCCGATTCTTGCAGTATTTCAGCAAGATCTTGTTGGATTCGGTGCAGAGGCATGGCTCATGATTCTGGCCATCACTCTTGGTGCCCAACTTTTGGGTCACACACTCATGAATAAGGTGCTGAAAAATTCTTCCGCCACCTTCGTATCGCTCACCATATTGTTGGAAATGCCAGGCGCGGCAATAGTTGCTGCCATATGGCTCGGGCAAACCCCTCCCGTTGCCATCTATCCTGCGGCTGCCTTGATCCTGCTGGGCATAGTAATTGTGATTCGATCGAGTTCACGAATCAAGGAACCTTTGGAGTCACCTCCGATTTAATCGAAGTAAGAATTTAATTGTTTCGCAAGAAACGCGCCAACGGGATAATCAGAAGTGCGGCGAACACGGCAATACCAATACCCCATTGCACCCCGAGATTCTCAGAGATGATTCCAACAAGAATCGGCGCGAACACAAATCCTGCTCTAGACATCCAGCTCACGGCGGTGATGGCGTTCCCAGGGCTTATTCCTGGAATGTAGGTAGCTGCGTGCATGGCTGCAGGGAACAGGGTTGCCACTCCAAAGCCCACCACGGCGCAGGCTGCGATAAATCCAATTCCGTTGCCAATGAACAAAGAGGCGGCCAGCACAACGGCAACAACGCTCATGCTGACTTGAGCAACGCGCCTTTCACCGAATCGATTAACAAATGAGTCACCCAAGAAGCGCCCAATTGTCAAAGAAATGGTAAAGGCGACCACACCAAAACCAACGCTATTTGCTGCCATACCAATGTCTGTCAAGTAAATGGAACTCCACCGTTGAGGAACATCTTCAACGACAACGGCAAGGAGAATAAGCACACCCAACGCAAGAAGGGGGAGCATGGTGGGGCCGGAGAGTTTCCAGGTTGAGAATCGACGTTCAGGCGCGATTGAGGGTGGAGCAATCGAAGACGGGTCCATGCCAGATAAATGGTCTGCCGCGATTTCTTCCGCGATCTGTGACTCGAATGAAGACTCTGATGAAGAATCCGACAGAGGGCTGTCGTTCTCAGGATTTCGGGGAAGCACCCAACTAAATGTGATGAGGGTGCCGATGATTCCTGCAATGGAAACCCCCAGCAGAGTCCAACCCAATGACACATTGAGGGCAAGTGTCAGCGCTCCGACGAGTGCTCCGGCGACGGTACCTAATGCCCAAAAGGCATGCATATTGTTAATGATCGATCTCTTATATATACGTTGAACTTCAAGACCATGGGCATTTTGCGAGGCATCGAGAACTGAGTCCACTGCACCAATGGCGAACATCACCACAGCTAACGTTGCTGCTGTAGGGGCAATTCCCACCAGCGGCAGCAGGGGAAGCATGACCAGCAGTGAATACATGGCAAAGGGGCCGCTGCCCAGTCGCTTGATGCCGATTGCGGCGAATGGCCCGAAAAAGAGTCCCCCCGCCGCTCCCGCGCTAAGTACCAAGCCGAGGGTGATATCGCTCATGGACAACTGACCCTGGAGGTCGGCCAAGCGTGGCGTTAACGCACTGAGGGCAATGCCATTTGCGAAGAATAGGAAAATCGTGGCAATGCGTGCCCGTTTGATCCTGCGTGCGACGGGTGAAATCGGGGCCTCTGGGGGAGGGTTAGGTGGGGTTGGCACACCTGAGGCGCTCTCCTTGTTCACGAGTGGAGCATAAAGGTGAGGTGCCCCACATCGATTCATCATGGGGAGCGCACCTCTCTGTGGATCGCTACCATTCGGGAATGACTTCGCAGCCACGCACGCCTCGCCCCCGTCGCTCAAATCTTGCAGTACCCGGCAGCAGCGAGAAAATGCTCGACAAGGCACGTGGTCTGCAGGTCGACCAAGTGTTTATGGACATCGAGGATGCTGTTGCTCCGCTGGCCAAACCACAGGCACGCAAAAATATCGTTGCCGCATTGAATGCGGGAGGCTATGAGGGCAAGGTCCGCACCGTGCGCGTCAATGACTGGACCACCGAGTGGACTTATGCAGACGTGATTGAAGTTGTAGGAGAAGCAGGTGCGAACCTTGATTGCATCATGCTCCCGAAGGTCCAAACCGCAGACCAAATTGTTGCACTTGATCTCCTTCTTACCCAGGTAGAGAAATCGAATGGGTTAGAAGTGGGTCGCATTGGTATTGAAGCCCAAATAGAAAATGCGCTCGGATTGATTAACGTTGACGCAATTGCCCAGGCCAGCCCTCGGGTTGAAACAATTATTTTTGGCCCGGCGGATTTCATGGCAAGCATCAACATGAAGTCACTTGTTGTCGGTGAACAACCACCTGGCTATGACACCGGCGATGCATACCACTACATACTGATGCGAATCCTGATGGCTGCCCGCGCATTTGATAAACAAGCAATCGACGGTCCATATTTGCAGATCAAAGACGTTGAGGGTTACCGCCGAGTTGCTGGGCGCTCAGCTGCATTGGGTTTTGATGGTAAGTGGGTCTTGCATCCCGGACAGGTTGAAGCAGCTAACGAAATCTTTTCCCCGAGGCAAGAGGATTATGATCAAGCTGAACTGATCCTTGACGCCTATGACTATTACACGTCGGCAGCTGGTGGCGCAAAAGGTGCAGCCATGTTGGGCGATGAAATGATCGATGAAGCATCGCGGAAAATGGCCTTGGTTGTTGCGGGCAAGGGTCGCGCAGCAGGTATGACTCGCACACAAACATTCACCGCACCGGAATAGGGGAACACATGGCTCGCTTGGCACAGACCGATGGTCTTACCGATATTCAAAAAGAGATCCTGTCTGCGGTACACGACTTTGTGAACAAAGAAATCATTCCAGTTGCTAATGAACTCGAACATGCTGATGAATATCCGCAAGCAATTGTCGATGGACTGAAAGAACTTGGTGTCTTCGGCTTGATGATTCCTGAGGAGTATGGCGGCCTAGGCGAATCGCTCCTCACCTATGTACTTGTCGTAGAAGAAATTGCCCGTGGCTGGATGAGTGTCAGTGGTGTGATCAATACCCATTTCATTGTGGCCTACATGCTTATGCACCACGGTACTCAGGAGCAGAAAGATAAGTACCTTCCTCGCATGGCCACGGGTGAAGTTCGCGGCGCATTCAGCATGAGTGAGCCCGGCTGCGGCTCCGATGTTGCGGCGATCACCTCGAAGGCGGTAAAGGAAGGTGACACCTATGTCCTCAATGGACAAAAGATGTGGCTCACCAATGGTGGATCCTCCACACTCGTTGCCACCCTCGTTCGTACCGACCAAGGTGTTGATCCAGATGCCAGTGTGTACAAAAAGATGTCCACTTTCTTGATTGAAAAGCCATCGGGATTCGGTGAAGTACGGCCAGGGCTGACTATCCCCGGGAAAATCGAAAAGATGGGATACAAGGGCGTCGATACCACCGAAATGATCATGGACGGACTTGTTCTCTCCGAAGATGACCTTCTCGGTGGTGAACCGGGTAAAGGTTTTTATCAGATGATGGATGGCGTCGAAGTTGGTCGCGTCAATGTGGCAGCCCGCGCCTGCGGTCTTGCCATGCGAGCATTCGAACTCGGTGCCGAGTATGCCCAGCTTCGCGTGACGTTCGGGAAACCAATCGCCGAGCATCAGGCGGTTGCATTTCGTCTAGCAGAAATGGCAACCAAAGTGGAAGCTGCTCATCAAATGATGATCATGGCAGCGCGTCTCAAGGACAGTGGTGCTCGCAATGACCTGGAAGCTGGCATGGCCAAGTACCTAGCAAGTGAGTACTGCAAGGAAGTCGTGGAAGACTCCTTCAGGATTCATGGTGGTTATGGTTATTCAAAGGAATATGAAATTGAGCGGCTCTATCGCGAGGCGCCCATGCTGATGATCGGTGAAGGAACCGCAGACATTCAAAAGATGATCATTGCGCGGCGAATTCTTGAGGATTATAAAATTCGTTCCTAAGTCAGTGCCCTAGTCTGATCACATGGAGTTCACGTCCCCGGCAAGTGTGTGGGCTCTCGCTATTGTCCTCACAGCATTTCTTGCGCTGACACACGTTTTCGCACCATCGATTC
Organism: uncultured Aquiluna sp.; assembly: GCA_964628015.1. Lineage (GTDB taxonomy): Bacteria > Actinomycetota > Actinomycetes > S36-B12 > S36-B12 > UBA4592. The sequence continues at coordinate 5,631 of CAZVLV010000004.1, forward strand.
TTGACAGTCAATTACTCAATAAAACTCCGCAAAGGCAAGATGCCGTTGCCTCTTTCTCTGGCGGTGTCGCAGTTGCTTATGTCTTTGTGCATATGCTGCCCGAGTTGGCCGATGGTGAGTTGGCATTCGCCGATGTCACCATCCCAGATGCTATTCCGGATCTCTTTGTTCAGTCTGCTTTGTTCTTGGTTGCTCTCGTGGGTCTCGTTATCTTCTATGCCTTCGATGCCAAAGCGGCCGAGAGCAAAGATGGTTCGCAAACGCTTTACCGAGCTAATCTCATTATGGTGGGCGTGCTCAGCCTGATCTTTTCCTACACCAACCATGATCGAATTGAACTGGGCGCAGACTTTGCAATTTTATTTGCCATTGTGATGTCTCTCCACTTTGTCTTGTCTGACAGAGGGCTCGCGCGTGCTCACCCCAAGCATTTCCGGCGCAAGGATCGCTGGGTGCTCACCGCATTTCTCTTTGCAGGACTTGCTCTTTCCTATTTCGCACCTCCGCCGAATGAACTATTCGTTGCGATTCCCACTGCGTTTCTTGGCGGCGCAGTTTTGATGGCGGTGTTCAGGGAGGAGCTACCCAGTGTCAGTGTGGCGCGACTCGGTTGGTTTACATCGGGAGTGGCTTTGTTCTCGGCGTTATTGCTGTGGGCCTCATATGTTTCTGCACAGCACGTCTGATTTATAAGGAATCGTTTTTAACTAGAGCCCACACGGTCACGCGGTTACCCGCGTTGGCGAATCCCATGTCACCACTAAGCGACTGCACCAGGGCCAGGCCGCGGCCTCCTTCGGACTCATGTCTATGGGGTAACACGCCACCGGAATAAAAGACTGCCTGATCTCCTAATGCGCCACGTTGTGCATCGACAGCTTCGTTACTCACTTCAATTCGATAATCCTCACCATTGTGCGTGACAAGGCAATGGATGTACCCGTATCCGTGGACAAATGCATTCGTGACCAACTCGGAAGCAACAACCTCCAAGGAATCGCGAATAGGACCTTCGGGAACGAATTCTCCAATTGCCGCTCGGGCTTCGCGTGCGCATTGGGGTTGCCGTTGCAGGTCAAGGTCAATGACCGGAATGAAGCTGCCCATGAGCCAGTTCTACCCGGGAGTTACTCGCCTGTGACGGCTTTAGTGCGTTTACGAGGACGCGACTTGCCAGGAGATTTCCTGGGTCGCGAGTCACCTGAGGAGGTATCGCGGGCTGGCTTGTCGCCAGACTTGCGCCGGGAATTATTGCGGGAGCCAGAAGAGCGCTTCTGCGCCGTGCGGTCACCTGTAGGGGGCTTAGGTTGGCGTCCACCTAAGTCCTCGATGTGCTCGGCGTTGAGTCCGGCCCGCGTTTGATCCTTGCGTGCAAGCCGCCCGGTAGCGTCGGTGGGGATTCCAAGTCCGGTGTACACGTGATCACTGGTGGAATACGTCTCGATCGGATCTTTGAATGGCAGTTGCAATGCGCGATCAATCATTTGCCAGCGCGCAACGTCTTCCCAATCGACAAGTGTGACGGCAACTCCTGAATTCCCTGCTCGACCCGTTCGACCCACGCGGTGCAAATACGCTTTTTCATCTTCGGGACACTCGAAGTTAATGACGTGCGTTACGCCATCGACATCGATTCCTCGAGCGGCAACATCTGTTGCTACCAAGATGTCGATCTTGCCTGAACGGAAAGCGCGCAGTGCTTGTTCACGTGCGCCTTGCCCAAGATCGCCATGTACGGTTCCGACAGCAAAGCCTCGTTCGGTGAGGTCATCGTAAATTTTTTGTGCTTTGCGCTTTGTGCGAGTGAAAATCATGGCGAGTCCACGACTATCTGCCTGCATGATTCGCGCGACAAGTTCCAATTTGTCCATGGGATGAGCACGCCACACGTGTTGCTCAATGGAATCCACGGTTGCGTTTTGATCATTGGGATCAGATGCACGGATATGTGTGGGCTGAGACATGTAGCGGCGAGCCAAGTTCACAATCTGTCCGGGCATGGTGGCGGAGAACAACATGGTCTGGCGTTCGGAGGGGAGCAGCGCAACAATCCGCTCGACATCGGGGAGGAAGCCCATGTCTAACATTTCATCTGCTTCATCCATGACCAGAACTCGGATTGCACTGAGATCAAGATCCCGGCGACCGGCCAAATCCATAATCCGGCCAGGGGTTCCGACAATGACATCTATGCCTTTTTTCAAAGAATCGATCTGGGGTTCAATTGCGCGGCCCCCGTACACGGCGAGGACGCGCACGCCAAGGTCTTTACCTGCGATCTCTAAGTCGGATGCAACCTGGGATGCCAATTCACGCGTGGGACAAATCACCAGAGCTTGTGGAAGCTCACCGCCGGGCCGATGAAGACGCTGCAAAAGCGGCACTCCAAATCCCAAGGTCTTGCCAGTGCCGGTCTTGGCTTGGCCAATGATGTCGCGTCCCGAAAGCGCCATGGAAAGACACATTTCTTGAATCGGGAATGCAGTAACAATGCCATGGGCGGCGAGTGAAGAGACGATCAAAGGATCGGCACCAAGCTCAGCGAATGTTTTGGGATCAGCCTTCACGACTTCCGTGGGCTCAGAATCAGTATGAGTGGACAGTGGAACTCCAGTGATAGTGAGGCGGGAGAAATCCCGCTTCGGGGAACCTGAGCGAATGGCTCATTGATTTCATGGTACCCCGGTAGCCTTGGATCATCATGACCAGTATCGATCCCTCCGAAGTTGAATCAACGGAGTCCGAGCTCCTGGAGAGCGAGGGCTACCGTGACGCTGTCATCGATCTCCTTGCTGTTCTGGCGGTATCTGAGATTACCGCCTTCGAGCGAATGGCAGCAGATTCAGTGCTCGCCCCCACATTCGCTGACAAGGCCACCATGGGTGACATGGCAACAACTGAGTTCCGTCATTTCATTGCATTGCGCAATCGACTTATTGAATTGGGCGCGGACCCTGAAATCGCTATGGAGCCCTTTCGTCAGACTCTTGAGGAATTCCACTCCAAGACCAAACCAACAGATTGGCTTGAGGGGCTCATGAAAGCTTATGTCGGCGACGGAATTGCTTTGGACTTTTATCGTGAGATTTCTTCCTATGTAGATCCGCGTACTCGAAAGCTAGTAACAGAGGTGTGCGATGACCTCTCGCAGTCCACCTACATTGTCGATCGAATCCGTGCTGCCATTGCTCACGACCCAAAAGTCGCCGGCCGTCTTGCGTTGTGGGGCAGGCGACTTGTCGGCGAGGCTTTGTCACAGGCACAGCGAGTTGCCGCAGAACGAGATGCACTTAGTGCATTAATTATTGGCGGCGTAGATCGACCTGGTGCAGACCTGGCCGAGATCGGACGCATGCTTGCCCGACTCACCGATAGTCACTCGAAGAGAATGTCCGATCTAGGGCTCGCAGCTTAACTTCGCGTTGTAACTCAGGCGAGTGCGGGCGTTTACTCAGGCGAGTGCGCCAAAACCAACTCGACGGCCCGTAGCTGGACCTAAATCCACATAGGCAATTTTCTCTGCTGGAACCATGACCGTGCGGCCCTTGGAATCTGTGAGTGTGAGGACGCCTCCGGTGGCGAATGCTTGGGAAACTTTTTCAGAAACTGCTTCGAGAGTTTCCTCGGACTCCAGAGAGATATCACGGGATGTATTTTGAACGCCGATCACAATGTCCATTTTCTTCCTTCCTTAGGATCCGGTATTTCACGATCCGGTCGTTATGTGGTGGGTACTAAAGATCAGATGGTGGGTGTGACAACGGGAATCCACTGATGCCCTTCCAAGCAAGTGATGCCAGAAGTTCAACTGCTTCTTCACGCGAGACATCAGGATTGCCTAACCATGCAGTTGATGCAACTTGGGCGAGTCCATGGAGGCCTGCGCCCAGAAGTTCTGCTTGGCTTTCACTCAGCCCCGTATCTGCCTTGATGACGGCAGCAATTCGTCGAATCACTTCTTTGTCCAGGTGAGCCATTCGTTGACGCACTTCAGGTTCATTAGTGAGGTCTGATTCAAAGACAAGTCGATACGCACCGGCAGGATCATCGACGAATTCCACATACGAGCGAATAGTCGCGTGTACGCGCTGCTTATTGTCTGTGATGTTTTTTAACGAAGCATCGGAAGTGTCGAGGAGGTGCTCAATGCCAGAATCAAGGATGGCCAGGTAAAGGTCCAACTTGCTGGGGAAGTGCTGGTATAGCAAGGGCTTTGAAACACCAGCCTGCTCAGCGATTTCGTCCATGCTGGCAGCGTGGTACCCCTGCACCACAAACACTGCACGGGCTGTATCCATCAGCTGTTCACGGCGTTGTGCCTTGGGAAGTCGAATGACTTTGGCGTTTTCTTCAGCGTGGGGTTGCGTCGCTGAGAGGGCCATGCCTGCAGTCTACTTCGTAGGGCGGAGCTGGGCGTAGTGCTTAACGTGGATCCAGATTGCGTGACTACATCGCATTCATTCCGGAACTTCGGTTCCGCGTACTGTAGGAGGGTGATTTCTCCCGTCTTGCCTCGTCGTGAAGCTCTTGCACCCTGTGAGAGGCGCATTGAGTTCCTTCCTCAGCGAACTATTTCGTATCGGACCAATGCTGATCAGCCGAGGGAGAATGGCGGAGGGGCGCCCGTTCGAACCGCCGTGTTCATCCATGGCCTTGGGGGATCATCGCTGAACTGGACCGATCTCATGCTGGCCATGTCAGAAGAACTCACCGGCTATGCCGTTGACCTTCCAGGATTTGGCATGTCACCACCGCCTCGTGACGGCGACTACACGCCATCGGGACTAGCTCGGGCGATAGCGGAGTTCATTCTGGCTAAGGACATGGGCCCAGTCGATTTATTTGGAAATTCACTTGGCGGAGCTGTTGCTTTGCAATTAGCTGCACGTAAACCCGAACTCATCCGTTCGTTGACACTTATCTCACCTGCGTTGCCAAGTTTGTATGCGACTAAAGGCAATGTGCACTTGCCTGCACTGGCAATGCCAGGCGTCGGCGAACAATTGGTCACTAAGTACTTGGAGACTCCGGCAGAGGATCGAGTTCAGGCGACCATTGATGGATGCACGGCGAATCCTGAGCGACATTCCAAACTTCGGTTTGATGAAGCGGTCGCCGAAGTCCGAGAACGCGATCACCTTACGTACAACACGGATGCTTTTCTCAGCAGTTTGCGTGGCTTGCTCAAAACTAATGCTGACTTAACGAGCCCACAGCGTCCATGGAAGTTAGCCGAACGAGTCACCGCCCCCACATTAGGTATTTATGGGCGCAAAGATGTGCTGGTTACTGCTAAGGCAGCCCACCGACTCACGAAAAAATTCCCCAACTCCCATGTGGTGGTGCTCCCAGATACGGGGCACTTGGCTCAGTCGGAGCATCCGGAGTTCGTTAAGGCGGCGTGGGACCGCTTCCTGCTGTAAATCACTTTTCCACAGGCGTGACTTTGCCTCTTCTTTACTGAGGATTTCACGCATACCTTCATCTAGTCATTCACTGTGATTGTCTGTTGAGGGGAATGGGTCGTGAGTTATTCACCTGAAGGCGTGCTCGTTGAAGCCCGCGTGCGGGAATTAATTAGTCGACTAGACATTGATCCAGTCGTTGATTCAGAACAGGTGCACAGATTAATTGAGGAATGTGTCACTGACATGTTCGCGAGTGGTGCGTTACTTGACCCGCAGGAGACAATCCGCGAAGTTCACCATCACATTTCGGGCTTTGGACCTTTGCAGGTGTATTTCGACGATCCTGAGGTAGAAGAGATCTGGATCAATGAACCCTCGAGAGTGTTCATTGCTAAAAATGGTAAGAGCCACCTCACAAATGTCGTTCTCGCCGACAATCAAGTGAAGGACCTCGTGGAGCGCATGCTGCGTACATCTGGGCGGCGGTTAGACTTGTCCCAACCATTTGTTGATGCTGTTTTGCGTGATGGAAGTCGCTTACATGTTGTCATTCCCGACATCACGAGAAACCACTGGTCAATAAACATTCGGCGTTTTGTTGTACGACCTCGATCCATCTATGACTTGGTCGGTCTCGGAACATTAACCCACCATGCTGCGCAGTTCCTGGAAGCTGCAGTAATAAGTGGGCTCAATGTGGTCGTTGCAGGTGGCACCCAAGCGGGGAAAACAACTCTGCTCAACTCGCTGCTCGGTTGTATCGGACCACAAGAGCGAATTATTAGTTGCGAAGAAGTTTTTGAGATTCGAATCAATCACCCTGACTGGATAGCTATGCAAACCCGGGATGCAAGCCTTGAGGGCACCGGTGAAATTCCCTTGCGAAGGTTGGTCCGTGAAGCCCTCCGAATGCGACCCACGCGTCTAGTTGTCGGCGAAGTTCGGCAAGGAGAGTCACTAGACCTTCTCATTGCCATGAACTCTGGCATGCCTTCGCTGTCAACGTTGCATGCAAATAGTGCTCGTGAGGCTGTGACCAAGTTGTGCACCCTTCCACTTTTGGCAGGAAATAATATTCCGGGCGAGTTTGTTGTCCCCACGGTTGCTGGAGCGGTTGATCTCATTGTTCATGCGGTCACTCGAGCAGATGGCACACGTCGACTCAGTGAAATTGCAGGGGTCACGGGACGAGTGGAAAACAGTGTCGTCGAGATGTCCACCATTTTTAAAGACGACGGCGGTGTACTTGTCCGTAAAGGCGGATGCCCACCACACCCCGAGCGTTTTGCCCAAGCAGGATTCGATCTGGCGAATCTGCTCAACGCGACATGTTCCTCCATCCGTGAGGCTGCCTAATGGGTGCACTTATTGGGCTTGGTGTTGGTGTGGGTCTGCTCCTTATATTTCTGGCGTTCACTACATCACCTCGCACCCGCACTCAGCGGGTCTCTCGAGTTGCACGTGTGGTTCAGGCTGCAGCGGTTCCCAATGTCACCACGCGCGGTGTGTATACGGCCATGATTATCAGCGCGCTGGCAGCGGGATCCCTTGCTCTGATTGTCACCGCGATACCCATGGTGGCACTCATGTCTGCCGTGGCCGCAGCGATCACTCCATTGGTAATTCTTAAGCGCAAGGCTGCCTCGAGAGCAAAGGCGTTGAGAACAGCCTGGCCTGACGCCGTCGACACCCTTGCCTCGGCGGTGAGAGCAGGCATGTCTCTCCCTGAAGCATTGGTTGATCTTGCTCAGAGGGGGCCCGTGGAGTTGCGCTACTCATTCACACATTTTGCGAGCAACTATCGGGCACAAGGATCCTTCTCGTTGGCACTGGATTCCCTCCAAGGTCACATGTCAGACCCGGTAGCGGATCGAGTTATCGCGGCACTTCGTATTGCACAGGAAGTTGGTGGCACCGATCTTGGCCATGTCCTTCGAACTTTGAGCGCCTTATTACGCCAAGACGCAACCACGCGTGGAGATATTGAAGCCAGGCAAAGTTGGACAGTCAGTGCAGCGCGCATGTCCATTGCCGCCCCGTGGCTCACATTGGCATTTCTCAGCACGCGCCCCGAAGCTGTTGCTGCATTCAACTCCGCCTTAGGAGGAGTTGTGCTGCTGGGTGCGGCAATTGTTTCCGTGATCGCTTATCGACTGATGTTGCGCATCGGTCGACTTCCGAGCGACGAACGCGTGATCGGTGTAGCAGCATGATCGGTGCACTCATTGGGCTCGGAGTAGCCTCCGGCTTAATCTTGATTTTCGCGCGAATGCGAGCAACAGCCCCACTATCGCTATCAGAGCGAGTATTAACACGAGTCCACGGACGAGTACCCATCGCGCCGGGTTCCACCTCACTGGATTCGCTCAAGAGCCTCCTTGGCGACCAAGGAGTACATCTCATGCGCTTCTTACCCTTAATGCGATCCGAAAAGTCCATGACGCAACTCCATCAAGCAGGCCGATCAACATGTGATCCCGCAACAGATATGTCTCGGCTCAGGCTGGAACAAATGACGTGGCTCGGGATAGGACTCATTGGGGGAGCGGTGTTTGGAGTGTGGAATGTGTTCCGCGGCGCCACGCCACTTGTGCTGATCGTCACTGTTGTTTTAGGGGGTGCCATGGCGTACGTGGCGCACGAGAAATACATGTCGGCACTAGTCACAAAGCGAATAGCACGTGTGGATCAACAGTTCCCCGACCTCGCTGAGTTATTGGCTTTCTCAGTTACGGCGGGTGAAACACCAGTGTCAGCGCTCAATCGAGTTACTGGAATGAGCCGAGGAATTCTGTCTCAGGAACTTCATACATGTGTGCGACACATTCGAGCAGGTGAAACATTGAGTTCCGCGCTTCGCGCCATGGCTAGCCGCGCGGGGTCTCGAAACGTTGAGAGATTCACCGATGGACTCGTGGTCGCCATGGAGCGCGGGACTCCTCTGAGTGAAGTTTTGCGTGCACAGGCCTCTGATGCGCGTAGTCAACAACGCCAATACCTGATTGAACTTGCGGGGAAAAAAGATGTTGCCATGTTGATCCCAGTTGTATTCCTTGTCTTACCCACCGTGATTGTCATCGCGCTATTTCCAGCCATACGAGGGCTGCAAGTACTTGTCCCATAACAGTTCGTACGTGAATCAGTCTTCAATGTTTCACGTCCACCTCAATGAAAGAAACAGAAATGAAAGGAATAGATATGAAAATCGAGATTATGCTCCACAAGCTGTTTGCGCGCCTTGCTCAAGATCGGGGGGATGTTCCCGGTTGGGTTCTCGTGGCCGTGATGACGGCAGGTCTTGTCACAGCCATTTGGCTGATTGCCGATGACCAATTAACGGGAATTCTTGATCGAGCAATTTCGAGTGTTTCAGCGTAAAAATCACTCAGGACGGGTACTGAGAGACAGTACTCAAACTGCGTGGAGAAGTGACCAAGGCAATGCGAGTGTTGAGTTTGCTCTCATTGCACCCTTAGTAATGCTTATTGGTCTTGCAGTCTTGCAACTCATGTTGGCTTTACATGTTCGCACTGTCATCACAAGTGCCGCAATAGAGGGAGCTCGTGTCGGGGCGCTTGTGGGATCTGATCTTGGTGTCGCGGAGCAAAGAACGCGAGAAGTCCTGATGGCAAATATTGCGGGGGCAACTGTTGCTGATGTGACCGCTAGCCAAACGCAGCTAGATGGCGTCCCCATGATTGCTGTTCAGGTCAACGCTGAACTGCCGTTATTGGGTATGTATGGGCCTACACACATGACATTAACGGGACATGCATATGTGGAGTAAGGGTCAAGGGCGCAAGGGGCTTCGCGAATTCAGGAAATTGTGTAAACAGGATGAGGGCAGTGCCATGCTGGAGTTCATTGTTGTTGCTGTTGCCATCATCATGCCTCTCATCTACGTCGCAATAGCCGTCATGAATGTGCACGCGGGTTCATTTGCCGCACATGCTGCCGCACGGGAGGCAGCTCGAGCATTCATGTCTAGTGGATCCGTTGCACAAGGAAATTCGCTGGCACATGCGCTCGCACAACAGGCATTTGGTGATCACGGCGTTAATGCTGGAACCCCTCATCTAGAGATAACGTGCATCGGCGGTCCATGTTTGTCACCGGGATCACTCGTCAATGTGGATGTTTCCAGTTCGATCTCACTGCCACTTGTGCCGCGTTGGGGCGATGAGGCGCCATTAAGTTTCCCGGTTGAGGCGAATGTGACCCTCATGGTTGATCAATTCAGGCAGGCCGGGTGACATGCGCCTTCGATCGTGGGTTCACTCGGGTGAGTCTGGAAACATCATGTTATTGGGGATCGGGCTACTCGGTGTCTGTTTACTTGCCCTCGCCGTGATTGCTGATTCATCTTCGGCATTCATTCAACAAAGGAATCTCCAGGCACAGGCTGATTCGCTGGCACTCGCAGGTGTACAAGGAATTGATCTCATTGCTTATTACAACAACGGGGCAACTGATTCAACAAAGTTGAACGCGGGCAATGTCAATGCGATAGTGCAAGGTCATTTTCTTTCAACGGAATCCCTTTCGCAGGAGACAACGGAAAGACCTGTTCTGCAGTTGCAGAGCACCGAGACAGGTGTGTACGTCACTCTGACCGCTCCACTTCGTTTGACCTTCTTTGATTCCTTGCCATTTGACCCAATTAGGGTTAGTGCTGCTGCGCGCCTCGATTACCGCTCATTTTCCGGCTGAGGACTCCTGAGTCGTATTGTTGTCCCGTGCCTTCGCTTGAGATCCAGGATCGACTCAATGATTTGTCCACGAAAGTGGCCAGTATCGGAATTGTCCTCGATGTGGACAACATGAAGAAGCAGATTATCTCCTTAGAAGCAGAGGCATCGGTTCCCAATCTGTGGGACGACCAAGTTAACGCTCAGCGGGTAACTTCCAAGTTGTCTTCCGTGCAAACTGAACTTCGGAAATTCGAGTCAGTCAAAAGTCGCATGTCAGATCTTCCTGTCCTTTTCGAATTAGCTGAAGATGAAGGCGACGCAGATTCACTTGCCGAGGCGATAAAGGAACTTGAATTGATGGAGTCTGTGGTGGGCGAATTGGAGATTCGCACATTACTCTCAGGCGAATATGACGAACGCGAAGCGCTCGTCACCATCCGTTCGGGTGCAGGTGGTGTAGATGCCGCCGATTGGGCTGAGATGTTGCTGCGGCTGTATACCCGCTATTGCGAAAGGCATGGTTGGTCCTATGAGGTCTATGACACGTCTTATGCTGAAGAAGCGGGAATCAAATCTGCAACCTTCGCGGTAAAGGCTCCCTACGCTTACGGCACACTGTCAGTTGAGCAAGGAACACACCGACTGGTGCGGATTTCGCCATTTGATAACCAAAGTCGTCGTCAAACATCCTTCGCTGACGTTGAGGTTATTCCGGTCCTGGAACAGTCCGAGAGCATAGATATTCCAGAAGATGACTTACGCATTGATGTCTATCGCTCAAGTGGGCCCGGTGGCCAGGGAGTAAACACCACCGACTCCGCGGTGCGCATCACGCACATTCCTACTGGCATTGTGGTTTCGTGCCAGAATGAACGATCACAACTCCAAAATCGGGCTACCGCCATGGCGGTGTTGCAGGCCAAGTTATTGGAAAATCAGCGTCAAGAGGAGCGGGCAAAACTCGATTCCTTGAAAGATTCCTCCGGGGGTTCGTGGGGTAACCAGATGCGCTCATATGTCCTTCACCCCTATCAAATGGTCAAAGATCTACGCACAGAGCAGGAAACCGGCAATACATCCGCCGTGCTCGACGGTGAAATAGATGAGTTCATCCAAGCGGGAATTAGGTGGCGCAAGACGGTTTCGGTCGCGCCGTAGGGCCCCCGGAACCATCCTTCGGCATAGACTGTTGGGGTTCGTCCGAGAAGACTTCCCTCAGGAACGGAGTACCGACACGTGATCCTGTTCGACAACGTGACCAAGGTCTACCCGAATCAAACGCGACCTGCTCTCGAAGACGCCTCTCTCGAAATCGAGAAAGGGGAGTTTGTCTTTCTCGTGGGTCCTTCTGGTTCAGGCAAGTCCACCTTCCTCCGTCTGGTTCTGCGGGAGGAGCGTCCCACTTCTGGAAATGTGTGGGTCCTCGGCAAAGATCTCATGCGTCTTTCGAACTGGAAGATCCCCGCACTTCGACGCGAGATCGGAACGGTATTCCAAGATTTCCGCTTGTTGCCCAATAAGACCGTATTTGAAAACGTTGCGTTCGCTTTAGAAGTGATCGGGAAACCTAAGTCTCATATTCGTAAAGTTGTTCCTGAGGTATTGGAAGTTGTGGGGCTCGAAGGCAAGGAAAACCGCCGACCCGATGAACTATCGGGTGGTGAGCAGCAGCGCGTAGCCATTGCTCGGGCATTTGTCAATCGACCCAAAATGCTCATTGCCGATGAACCCACCGGAAACCTCGACCCAGGAACATCTGTGGGCATCATGAAGTTGCTCGATCGAATTAATCGCTTAGGCACGACCGTCATCATGTCCACCCATGATGCCCAGATCGTGGACCAGATGCGCCGACGAGTTATTGAACTTGAACACGGTCATGTGGTGCGAGATCAATCTCGCGGCGTGTACGGATACGCGCGGTAATGCGGGCTCAATTTGTTGCCAGTGAGGTAGGCAACGGACTCAGAAGAAACCTCACCATGACTCTCGCCGTGATAATCACGGTCGCGGTGTCGTTGACCCTTTTTGGTGTGAGTTTGCTCGTGCGCGCGCAGGTCGACACCATGAAAGATTTTTGGTACGACAAAGTTGAAGTATCGATTTTCCTATGTGCAGACGGCAGTGACACTCCTTCCTGTGTGGGTGGCGAAGTCACTCGTGCTCAGCGAGACCAAATTCGGGCCGACCTCGAATCATTGCGACCACTGGTCGAAGAGATCTACTACGAGTCGCGCGAAGAGGCGTATGTTCGTTTCCAAGAACAGTTCGCCAACTCGCCCATTGTTGACAGTGTTAGCGAGAATGCGCTTCCGGAATCTTTCCGCGTCAAGCTTTCAGACCCCACTCAATACGATGTCGTTGCTTCTGCATTTGCGGGTCGGCCGGGAATTGAACAGGTCAATGATCAACGTCAGGTGTTGGACAAGTTCTTTAGATTATTAGGTGGGTTGCAGGCGGTAGCTCTCATTATTGCAATCGTGATGTTGGTTGTCACGGTGCTGTTGATTGTGAACACCATGCGCGTGGCCGCGTTTAGTAGGCGGCGAGAAACAAGCATCATGCGACTGGTGGGTGCCAGTAATTTGTACATCCAATTGCCGTTCCTACTTGAGGCCGCGGTCTCAGCCGGAATTGGCGCGTTACTAGCGGTCGGTGGTTTGATTCTGACGAAGACCATCGTGATTGACCAGGTTCTAGCGCCATCATTCCAATTCACCGCCTTTGTAGGCTGGGATGCAGTGATTGCTATTGCTCCACTGCTGCTTCTTGTGGGAATTGGTTTGTCGGCGATTGCCGCCTTCTTTACTCTCAGGAAGTACTTGAGGGTTTAGTCTCCAAAACCGCATTTTGACCGAGTGTCGCGCGTGACTTGAGGGTTTATTCTGGGCGAGTGGTCCCCTCCCGCATGTCCTCGCTGCTGCATGCTCACATTCGCATGCTGACCGTGGGCGCGGTTGTGGGTTCACTCGTTATTGGCATGAATGCTCTGCCTGCCCCTGCTAATCAGATTGATCGCATTCAATCAGCTCAGCGTGATAATCGCGGCGACCTCAATGAAGTGCAAGAGGAGCTCGTGGGGGCCAATAAGAAAGTGCGCAAGGCCGTACTCGCCGCAACCGCAGCCCAGCGTGCATTGGTTCGTGCTCAGAGAGAAAAAAGATCTGCTAAGCGGGAAGCAAAGCGTGTCGCGGCCGTAGCAGAGTCTTTGCGAGTTGAAGCGGCGTACGCCCAGAGTGAGTACCAGTTGGGCGTTCGCGCCAAGAAACGTATTGAGTTGCGACTGGCTTCCCAGCGCAACGATATGGACTCTGTGGCGCGTGCGTTCTATCAACAGGGACCATTGTCAGAGATTGAGGTCCTCCTGAACTCAAGCTCTCCCGCAGACTTCACATCACGACTTGTCGCGGTGGATTACATCAGTCGCGAACAGCAGGGTGTGGAACGATCATTAATGGTTACCCAAGCAGACATTAATCGCCAAGAAGTGCAACTCAAGCAACTTGCTGTGAAAGCCGATCAGGCCAGCATGAAAGCGCAAAACCAACTGCGCAAAGCCAGTGTTGCTTTGGCCAAGGCCAATGAGAAGCAGCGGGAAGTTATCAAGCTGCGTAAGGCAAAGAAGAAGGCAGTTCGCAATGCTCAGCAGTACGCGCAGAAAGTCAAAGTGCGTTATCAGAAGTTGAAGAAAGAAGAACGTAGATTAGAGGCGGCTGCGAAGAAGGCCGTCGCTGCGGCACGTAAGGCGGCCGCGCAGGCAGGTAGCTCATCAGGGTCGCCATCCGGTGATCTCGTATGGCCAGTTCCTGGTTATCCAAAATCAGGGAGTGTGGGTCCCAGAATTCATCCGATTTACGGATACAACTCTTGCCACACTGGCATTGATATTGGATCGCCTTCGGGCACTTCCGTCAAAGCAGCCGATTCAGGCACGGTGGCGGCGATCACCAATGGTGGTCCGTATGGGAGGGCGGTGCTCTTAGTGCACTCCGGAGGTCTCACGACTTTCTATGCTCATTTGTCTTCCGAGAGTGTGTCCATTGGGCAGTCGATGAGCCCAGGTCAGGAAGTGGGCAAAATTGGTTCCACAGGCTGGTCCACGGGGCCGCATTTGCATTATGAGGTCAGGATCAACGGAACCCCCTATGATCCCATGGGTTGGTTCGGTGGATCTCGAAACCCAGTGAGTTGTGCAACCTAGAAAAAGGAGGGTGACATGAAAAACATTGCAACACCCGACTTTGTGGCCGATCCCCACCCTCGAAAGTTATCTAAAAGGGGGTGGGCACTTCTTGGTGTAACAATTGCCATTTTCATTGCTGTGTACACCTTGGTAGTTGCTTTCTATTCCGCCGAGGGTGGCAGTACATTCACGGATTCGGATCAGGCTCCGGCAACAGGCATCTCGGCCATCATAGAACCCATTTCAATCACGCCCGATTCTTCTGTCGCATCATTCCGTATTACGTTGGCATCTAATGACACAGCGGTTGAGGACCCAGAAGGCCGAGCTGCTGACAATATTCGCGTCACGGTAAGTGGGCCCGACGGCAGTCAAGAGGTTCGTATCCTGCAAGGTGCCGCATTTGGTCGTGCCGAAATTGAAGTAGGAATATCTGGTGAGTTGGCCCAGTATCCATTCGATAGTTACACGGGTGTGTATTTTGTCGCAGCGGATTTCTTTGATCGTGAAGTTGGCGGGGTGAATCAAAGTCGCGAGGCAATTCCCGTGACGGTGACAACTCGAGGTGCGGTCAATGGCTGGGAAAGTAGTTTTGTTGTTGAATACACCGCCGCACCAGATGCCGTTGTCAGCGTGACTTATGAGAGAGCCTTTTCTACCAAGTTATTTGCTCTCGTCTTGGTAGCTCTGGCCCTCATTGTGTCATTGATCGCGCTAGTTATTTCCCTTCTCGTGTTCTCGAATCGGCGAAAGATCGAAATCGCTCTGCTTGCGTGGAGTGGAAGCCTGATCTTTGCGCTACCCATCCTGCGCACCTACCTGCCAGGAGCGCCCCCCATTGGCGCTGCCATTGATATCTATGTATTCCTTTGGTCAATTGTCATGTCCTTCGTTGCGGTGTTCTTCATCGTGGCCGCGTGGATCTCGCAAAAAGGTGCCGAACTACGTCAGGAATATGAATCAACAACGGATTCTGCTGGTCAGTCGCATGGCGCGTGAAACAGGCAAGAAAGTTATTGCCCAGAATAAGAAGGCGCGACACGACTACTCCATTGAAGATGTCTATGAAGCAGGCCTTGTTCTTACGGGCACCGAAGTGAAGTCATTACGAGCAGG
>CAZVLV010000005.1:0-1147 GCA_964628015.1 uncultured Aquiluna sp.
TGTCTAGGAATTAAGTAATTTAACGGCAGATTCCTTGAGGTAACTATTGGTGCTTACAACGCTGGGGTGGGCGTGTGCGTCAAATATTGGTAGCGGTTTCCCGTTGAACTGGGTTATCGAGCCACCCGCTTCGGACACTATGGGGATCAGGGCCGCATAGTCATAGAGGGCGAGGGTCGGTTCGGCAGCCAGATCCACCGCACCTTCCGCGACAAGGCAATGTGACCAGAAGTCGCCGTATGCTCGCTGCCGCCACGTTGCTGTGATCAATGAAGTCAGTGATTGATCAGGCCAGCCAGCCGAATCGGAAAAGGACAATGATGCACTCTGGAGGTCAGGAACCTTGCTGACCGATAGGGACCGAATGTGTTCCCCCTCGGAAAGCCAGGCCCCGTGGCCCCGCAGCGCCCACCATCTTCGCCCTAATGCGGGACAACTGACCATGCCAAGTCCGATACCTTGCGAATCTCGCAGTGCAATCAGGGTCGCCCACACGGGCACACCTCGCACAAAGTTTTTCGTTCCGTCAATGGGATCAAAAATCCACGTGCGTTGGCTGTCGCCTGTTTGCTGAAATTCTTCGCCAATGACACTGTCGCCCGGCCGTTCTTTCGCGATCAGTTGGCGGAGAGCCAGTTCGACATTTCGATCGGCATCAGTGACAGGTGTGAGGTCGGGTTTGCTCTCGATTACCAGATCGATGGCACGAAAGCGAGGCATAGAAAGTGAATCGGCGAGGTCAGCGAGTGCAATCGCTATGCCAAGATCTGAGTCGTCAATTGTGGTCACGGGTTCAGAATAGTGTTACCTGCGAGCAGGCTTTGGAGTGATTCCACGCGCTGGCGCCCAAGGGTGTCCACGATGTTGTTGAGTGCGCAATCGGGTTCATTGTGACTGCACGCCCTTGGGCACGATTCCATTGCAACAGCAAGATCACTAAATGATTGAAGAATGACTTCCCGACTCACGTGCGCCAGTCCAAAAGATCTAATTCCGGGGGTATCGATCACGATTCCAGAAGATTGGGGCAAGGGAAATGCAATGACACTCGTCGAAGTGTGCTTTCCTTTCCCGGTAAGGTCGTTGACTTCGCCCGTTAGGCGCTGGGCCAATGGAACAAGTTGATTTATCAAGGTTGATTTACCGA
>CAZVLV010000005.1:1157-18538 GCA_964628015.1 uncultured Aquiluna sp.
CACCTGAATGACCAACGAAAACTGTCACTTTGTCCGCAACGTATTCGATCAATTCCGAACCGGCTATTCCGTGCGCAATATAAAAAATCTGGAGTCCAAGTGCGCGGTAGTTCAAGGTGAGTGCTTCGGGGTCACCAACATCGCACTTCGTAATGACCAAAAAGGGGGTGATGTCGGCGTCGAGAGCTGCGACAATTGCTCGATCAATAAGACCCGTACGTGGCTCTGGATGTGCGGCGGCGACCACGATTCCTAGGTACTCCGCATTAGCCACAATGACACGTTCTTGTGGGTCATCGTCATCTGCCGTTCGACGCAATTCTGTGACTCGTGGCTCTCGCCGGATTATTCGTGCCTGTGAGTCAACTTCACCTGATGAATCGCCAACAAGGGCAACTCGATCTCCGACCACAATTCCTTTTCTGCCAAGTTCTCGGGCCTTGACAGCGTAAATTTCCTGACCGTATTCATGGGAGTCCAGTAGAACAGTGAATCGACCGCGGTCCACGGTTGTGACTGAGCCGAGTACTGCATCTGCATGATTCGGACGATCTTTGGTGCGTGGTCGCGACTTGGATCGACCGGGACGTACCCGCACATCATCTTCGTCTAATCGAGAGGGCTTCACGCTTGGAGCATCTCCAGCCATCGGCGTGGAAAATCGGGCAAAGTTTTATTGGTCGTGTCAATATTCTCGATCAGGATTCCTGGTGTACGCAGTCCAATAATGGTACCCGCGGTGGCCATTCTGTGATCCTCGTATGTGTGGAATATTCCTGGCGACAGTGGAGCTGGCGTGATAGTCAATTGATCTGGACCTTCGACCACATTCCCGCCTAGTGCATTAATTTCCGTTGCCAGCGCGGCCAATCGGTCCGTTTCGTGGCCTCTTAAATGGCCGATTCCCGTGATGACGGACGGAGATTGGGCAAGTGCACAGAGCGCCACGATGGTTGGTGTGATTTCTCCAACTGCACCAAGATCTCGATGGATACCGTGGATTTCGCTAGGGCCGCTGACGGTGCACGTGGTGCCATCTCGGGTCACTGTCCCACCCAACTCGGTGAGTACGTTGAGAACCTCACTCACGGGTTGTAACGACTCCCGAGGCCAATCGGGACACGACACGGTACCTCCCGTTGCGATGGCAGCGGCAAAGAAAGGTGTCGCATTGGATAAATCACCCTCGACATCAATATTTACGGATTGAATTTCTTGGGGATCCACACGCCACACAGAGTCATTGCTGTGATGGACCGAGACTCCGTGTTGAGCAAGCATTGCAATGCTCATGTGCACGTGGGGGAGGCTGGGAACCGAGGAAGACTGGGAGAGATCCGCGGGTACATGGCGAATAGTCGCACCACTTTCACAACGAGCCGCTGATAACAGAAGCGCTGATACGAATTGGCTTGACCTCGAGGCATCGAGTACAACTTCGCCGCCGAGAACGTGTCCAGTCCCGTGAATCAGAAAAGGTAACCTTCCACGATCCTCAATAGAAACACCTAAATCCTTGAGTGCCTCCAAGAGAGTGGCCATGGGGCGCTTGCGGGCGGCAGGGTCGCCATCGAAGTAAATATCTCCGCGAGCGAGTCCTGCCACAGGCGGAAGAAATCGCATGACTGTGCCGGCTAGACCCACGTTGATTTCCGCCGGACCTTGTAAATAATGCGGTGTGACGCGAATATGAATATTCCCGGCATTGTCACGCCCTTCAGTATCGATCTCGACACCTAATGCCTGTAATCCTGCAATCATGAGCTGTGTATCTCGAGCATCAAGCAGTGATTGAATCCGAGTTGGTGAGTCGGAGAGGGCAGCAAGTATGAGTGCTCTGTTACTGATCGACTTTGACCCAGTTAATGTAATGGAGGCATCGACAGGAGTATTAGCCACAGGCGCGGGCCACAAGGCGATTCCGTCTACATACTCCTCATTCATACCCTCAGTCTTGCATCAGGGTCTCGGGAAGTGACAAACCCCTCAGGGGAGAGAGCACTTTGTTTGCCTCACATAACATGGTGTCATGTGCGGTCGATATGTACTGGCGGAAGACCCAACTGAACTCATCACTGAATTTGGTGCTGTATTCGACCATGGTAATTCCCAAGAGCCACCTTTTTTTACTCCCAATTTCAATGTAGCGCCTACTTCAATTGTCCCAGTAGTCGCGGGTGGAGTAGCGGCTGACGGTGCAGTGACACGCGATTTCACATTCGTTCGATGGGGAGTCGTGCCACGATGGGCCGGAAGCAAATCAACGTTGTTAGTAAATGCGCGCGGTGAAACCGTAGCGGAAAAAGCCACATTCGCAAAAGCTTTTTCGCGTTCGCGATGCCTAATTCCTGCATCGGGTTACTACGAATGGAAAAGACCCGAGAAAGATCCATACTTCATTAGGCACATGGATCAGACCCCGCTCGCCATGGCGGGGATACTCATGGAAAGTGAAGTAGATGGAGTTCTCCAGCCAACGTGCGCAATTATTACTTTGGGTGCTGCACCAAATATTGAACTGATTCATGATCGAATGCCGGCAACCATTCCCCGTGCATACTGGAATGATTGGCTTGATCCTTCAGTTGGGCCGGTCGATTCTTTGATGATGATGCAAGCAGAGACAGACCTGTGCGCATTGCCCGTAAGTCGGAGAGTGAATTCGATCCGCAATAACGACTCCTCATTGCTCAACCCTGTGGGTTAAGCCTGAAAGTTGAACCTGAGATTTCATCCTGAGAAGTAACCCCGGATATGCTTCCCCGATAAGGATCGTGCCTACATGTGAGTGGATCCACCTCTAGAGGAGTTATGAGTGCCTGCGTCAGTTCGCGCCGAAATGGTTGCATCGGTCTTTACTATTGAAGTTCAGGTTGGCGATACCGTCGAGCCGGGTGGAACCCTAGTCGTGCTCGAGTCAATGAAAATGGAGATTCCAGTGTTGGCTGAAATCGGTGGCAGGGTGGCCTCCATTTCCGTATCCGTCGGCGATGTCGTCAATGAAGGCGACATTCTCGTCACATTTGAGTGAGCCATGTGCAAGAGTCTTGATGTCGCCACAGGTTCCAGTGCGGTGAAATCATTCACCGTAAGCCCACTGGACCTAGCGATAGCTGTCGGCAGTGGAGATGTCCGCGTAGTGGGTACGCCGGTAGTGATTGCTTGGATGGAACAGGTAACGGTTGAGGCAATAACTTCATGTATTGAGCCCGGGTGCACTTCCGTCGGAATACATATTGATGTCCGGCATCAAGTGCCATCGGTGGTTGGAGAAACGCTTGAAGTATCCGCGGTGGTGCGTGAAGTAATTGGCATGAAGATTCACTTTGATGTCAGCGCAACCACTGGAGATCGTGTGGTGGCACATGGCACTATCACTCGTGCACACGTTGCCCGCGAAGGCGTTTTCGCGGACTAGACGCCGGTTGTCGATCTAGGGTAGGCAACTTCCGGATCAGTCATAATGTTGACTAAGTACGGCACACCAGAATTCATGGCTCGATCTAAAGCGGGACCGATGTCGGCCTGATCAGTGACACATTCTCCGGCACCACCCAAGGCTTCTACCACTGAGTCATACCTACTCGGCTGCAAATCGGCGAGAACGTCGTAACCGTACAAAAAGCGCATGGGGTGTCTTTCAAGTCCCCACCCAGCATTGTTTCCCACCACAATTGTTGCGGGGATGTTGTGCCTGACCAAGGAGTCGATATCCATGAGAGAGAATCCTGCGGCACCATCGCCTAAGAGCACAATTATTGGATCAGTGGGGAAAGCCAAACCGGCGGCTAATGTGTATCCCATTGCTGTCCCCAGTGCGCCAAATGGTCCTGGGTCTAACCAGCGACCAGGTCGCTGGGGTTCAATGAACTTACCTGCGTACGACACAAAATCACCGCCGTCGCCAATTGTGATCGTCGATTCAGTAAGGCGGGGAATTAATTCACGATAAATCCCTGCTGGGTTAATCATCGGTCCACCAGTGTTCATCATTTCTGAGTTGGCGGATCGAGCCTTAGCCGTTTGCGTAATGAGTGTCTCGTTCCATTCGACCGATCCCAGTGGCTTGTTGATCCCGGTCATGAGTGCTTGCAGTGCCATTGGAAGATCAGCATGAATACTTATGACGTGGGGTGGTATTGCTGTAGGTGGGGCATCGGTGACGTGAATGACCTTTGCTCCGCCGAAGTCTCCGTAGTTGACTCGGAAGTCAAGTGGCGTACCAACCACAACAACAACGTCAGCGTTCTTGAGTGCATAGGAGCGTGCTGCTGTGACAAGAAGTGGATCACTCGGAGGTAGCACGCCTCGTGCCAACCCATTGGCAATCATAGGAACATTAGATATATGAACCAGATCGCTAAGCTGAGTATCGGCCATGGCTTGCCACACGTCTGTACCAGCCAAGATGACCGGGCGATTGCTCATGTGCAAAATCTTCAGGGCTTCATCGAGTTGATTTAATCCATGACCTATCGGGGAATCCGTTCTAGGGGAAGCATGGATAGCTTGCTCCGAATCAGCGATGGGTGAAAACAATGTATCCATCGGAATGTCAAGAAATGTTGGTCCTCGATGCGGGGTATTGGCCAGAGAAAATGCTGCCTCGCTTAACAGGCTTACTTGTTCGACAGTGTGGGCTGTGTAAGCGCTTTTCGTGATGGAACTAAAAATGGGAAGATGGTCGAGCTCTTGGAGAGCTCCAGAGCCCCAGCGATACTCGGGAGCTCTACCGCCAATCGCAACGAGGGGCGCACCGTTAAAAAGGGCGCTGGTGATTGGAGTTACGAGATTAGTGACTCCAGGTCCCGCTGTCGCTGCGACGAATCCAGGTGTTCGAGTTAATCGTGCAGTTCCCTCCGCGGCGAATCCTGCAGTCTGTTCGTGGCGGGTATCCACCAGTTGCGGTGCATGTGGGCGTTTCTGACACGCGTCGTACAGTGGAAAAATATGTGCTCCCGAAAGGGTGAACAGGTGACGAACCCCATATCTTTCTGCTGCAGCAATGACCTGGTGTCCGGATGCGGGTGGACTGGTAGAGGGACTGGTGTTTTCGGATTCGCCCATGGGATCACGTTAGTCTGTGTCCGTGCCTGGCGTCGCAAAGATCCTCGAGCAACGCACAGAACTTGCGCAGCCTGATATCGAGTTCTTGGCACAGTTGGTGGATAACTGGTCGCTGGTGGCCGATCTTGCATTCAGCGATCTGGTGCTTTGGGTACCCACATGGAATGAAGGTGGGCTCCTTGCCGTGGCTCAGGTTCGCGCATCAACCGCACCCACATCATTGTCCGATGATCTTCATGGGACATTTAGTCCCCGTGGTCGCAATGTTTTCCTTGATCAGGCGGTGGCAGTGGGAAAGGCATCGCTGACGAGATCAGTAACCGATCCATTGACACCGGTAGGTGTGGAGGCCTATCCCGTGCGTCGGGGCTCGGAAGTGATCGGCGTCATTGCTCGCCATGCATCGCAATCACCTAGAACCGCTGGTCAACTGGAACAGGTTTATCTGGAAAGTGCTGATGCAATCCTGGCCATGATTTCGCGTGGACAAACTTGGGCGCCCACACATCAGGATTCTGTAGACACGTGGGATCGACCACGTGTCGGTGATGGACTTCTGCGTGTTGGCCCACATGGCGACATCGATTATTCGAGCCCGAATGCAACGAGTGCCTTTCGACGCCTTGGTTTAGCTACTGGATTAGTGGGTCAACAATTGAACGCGCTAGTGAAGAAACTTGATGAATCCCCGATGGGACCTTCCAAGGCACTCGACAGAATTACTCGCGGGGGAATTTCTGGTTTTGCCGATATCCATGGAGCCGATGCCACAATCATGATTAGTGCGGTGGCGCTGCATGAAGTAGGTGAATCGGGTTGCAATCGAACCATATTCATAGTCAAGGATGTGACCGAATTACGTGCCCACCAGAGGGAGTTGCTTTCTAAGGAGGCAACAATTCGGGAGATAAATCATCGAGTGAAAAATAATTTGCAGATGGTGAGTTCACTTCTTCGAATTCAAGGGCGACGAGCAGTTCACCAAGAGACCAAAGATGCGCTGACCGATGCCCAGCAACGCATTGTGGCGATTTCAGCAATACATGATGTACTGTCAAAAGATGTTGTCATGAATGTGGATTTCGATGAACTTATTGATTCGATCATCGATGCAGCCACAGCCGAGGGCGCCTCAGTGGAGATCCGTCGAAGTGGTTCGGGTGGCACCCTCCCTACTGGAATTGCCACTCCCTTAGCCATGTCCTTGTCTGAATTGGTGCACAACGCTTTGGAGCACTCACAAGGCGATGTCATCACCATTCACATTCATCGTGGTGACCGCGAATTGGTATGTGCTGTTATCGACAATGGTGTGGGGATTTCAGGTGAAAATGGTTTGGGTTTAGGTATCGTGGGGGATCTGGTCACGCAGGAGCTACGAGGCCAACTCGAGTTCGTGGAACGAGACGAGCCAGGGGCATGTGTGCAGATCACGGTTCCGTTATCCCGTTCTGCTCACAAGATGTTTCAGCCGGGGGACCGTTGAAACGGTGACAGTTCGTTCGAGATTAGGCGGTTGTGCGAGCTCTCAGGCGGGCATTTCGACGCTTCAGGGCGCGACGCTCGTCCTCACTTAACCCGCCCCACACGCCAGAGTCTTGGCCTGTTTCCAGGGCCCAACGCAGGCAGTCATCCACAACAGGGCAGCGTCGACATACCGCTTTGGCTTCTTCGATTTGAACCAAAGCAGGGCCGGTGTTGCCGATTGGGAAGAACAACTCAGGGTCTTCGTCACGGCAGGCTGCCTCGTGGCGCCAGTCCATGCGTGATCACTCCATCTGTGCTGGCGTGCTGGGTTAGCCAGCACTTGTGAATGCTTTCACGCGCTGGCTTCCACTCAGAGGTGAAGAAGTCCTTCACTGGCCAGAGTGGGAAGTGGGCCAGCCCGTCAAAACAAGGGCAGCCCTAAGGGTCGCAGACGAAAGGCAATTGGACAAGTGAAAACTGCCGAAAATTTCGGGTATTTGAATTTTCTGGCGGTGGCTCTAGTCACAATTGGGCGATATGTCCTATTTATGGCATTTAATCCGAGATGTGGATGGTGGACAGGCATCGTGGTCGGCTGGTGAAAACAGCATGGGAGATCTCGCCCAGGGCGTCTCCATCAACCTGTAGGGGAATGGGGGTACTCGAATCTGCCGTGAACTCCCGTTGGTCATGCCACGCCGTGTAGGACTTGCCCCGAATTCCTCGTCGGGCGCGGGTGATGATCTTTGTGGCAGCCCCAATGGTGGCGGCGATATGCAATTTTCTGACCATGAACACATCCAGACCCGTATAGAAGCTGGCGGCAGGGTTAGGGTCCAGAGCCCAACTTCCGAAGAAAGTCCACGGTGAAGAGTTCTGAACGAGCGCAACAAAGACGTTGTCAATCGGATCAGAACCTGGACGGCTAATGCGCAGCGAAGAGCGTGATCGGTTTGTCTCCAGGAAAAATTCCCGGATTGTCGTCGCGAGATAGCGTTGGGGTGACGCTTTGTGTCCCCGCGCCCGTGCCTTCTCCATGGCTCCAATAATTTGGGCATCGAGACCAAGACCGGCATTAGCAACAAAGTAACGGCTTACCGATCTGCCATCTGCACCGTGAGATTGAACGTGCCCCAGGTTGATTGTGGTGATGTGTTGATTTCGCAAAGCTTCGAGTATGGCCCCGGTGGCCTCCACCGGGTCGATAGGGAGTCCGAGAGCTCGCACAAATACATTCCCACTGCCGCCTGGAATAGGTGCAATGACGGTGGAACTCGAACCACGCGAAAGTAAGCCGTTAACGACTTCATTGATTACGCCGTCGCCGCCGAGTGTGAAAACGAGAGGAATTTCCTGCTCGTGTGCGTATTCACCAAGTGAAAAAGCGTGCCCCCTGTGGTTGGTCACGGTCACTTCCAGCTCGAAATCATGAGACAGGGCGCGCACAATGACATCGGTGACGCGAGGTGAGGTCGTGGTTGCCTGCGGATTGACGATCAGCATTGCTCGAGTCATCTGCGCCTTGGTTCCCACCGTTGAACTCTATGTCATCCGGTTCTGTAGCCTTCGTCATGTGTACCGGCCAAACACCATTCGATTCCTTGCGGGTATCTCCGCCATTCAAGGAGTCTTTTTCATTGTCTATGCCGTTCTCATCACGATCGGCGTGCTTCGTTTTGGTCTCACTGGTCCCGAGGCGGTTTCTAATTCAGCGGGCGTCACCTTAGCCGTCATAATTTTTCTGTTTTTTGGCATTGGCCTGGTTATTACAGCTCGGGGATGGTGGCACATAAAAAGTTGGGCGCGCTCACCATTCATCTTGGCCCAGTTGCTTGCCTTGGTGGTTGGAATTCCCTTGATGAGTGCCGCCGGCCTTGGTGAGAAAGTCGTTGGGTTGGTTGTCACGATTGTCGCAGTTACCGGCGGCATAATTGCACTTTTACCGGCAACTACAACTCTCCTGTATCGCGACGAAGGTCAGTGAGAATCTGAGTGATTCGACGTCCCACGGCTACTTGATGCATCCCCGTGAGTCGAGCGATTTCAGACTGACTTAGTCCTTGCATGAATCGCAATCCGAGAAGTTTTCGATCCGTGTCGGATAGCAGATCAAGGGCAGGTGAAATAGTGAGCCACGCTTCTGTTGATTCGAAGCCGTGATCCTCTGTCGGTGCCCAATCCCATGATTCGGGTTCGCTGAGTGTTCTCATATCCATGGCGCCGACCGACTCAAGTGCCTCGAGGATGCTCGCTGAATCAATCCCAGATACCTCACTGATTTCTCTAACGGTAGGAGAGCGTTCGAGCGCGATTGTGAGGTTTTCAATTGCGGCATTAATCTTTCTGGAATTATCCTGAATGTTTCGAGGGATTCGAATTGCCTTGTAGTTGTCGCGCAAATAATGCGATATTTCTCCACGAATATGAGTGCCTGCATAAGTGCTAAATGCGGTATCTCGACTCAGATCAAACTTGTCAATTGCTTGAAGTAACCCGATGTTTCCCAACTGAAGAAGTTCCTCGCGCAAATCTTGGTCATGCACATGAATGAAGTGACGGACGAGGCCCTGATGTTCGCGAATAATCTGCTCACGGATCTCTTCCGATCGAAGGGTCGAAGTTTGAGGGCTTCTGAGTTCTTCAATGAGGCCGTGAGCTTGGGCAGGCGTCATGATCTAGTTCTTTTCGAAAATGCTGAAATCAATAATCAGGAAACCGCTGACCACCTCCGTGGCAATGTTCTGTGCCACGGCGTTAAGCACGGTCCACGTGAATCCCTCCAAGGACCCAAAGTCAGGCAGCTGACTCAACAACGTAGGAACGCTGGCGCGGACATCTAGGCGTTTTTCCTCGCAGGTCCATGACCACGCGAAATCGGCATGAGGCGCTGCATGCTGGATCAGCAGAATTGCGGTCTCGCTGCAAGCAATCTTGGAATCATCCAGTAGGTCGAGGGGGAGATCCGATCGCGCCGCTGCCGCGCCCGAAATGGTTCTGAGTAGAGATACGAGTTCAGGGCTTGCCGGAAGCCGAAGTTCAATTGTCGGATTCATGAGTGTGTCGGGCGGTGTGATAGTTCGGTAAGTGCCTCTCCGGAAACCCGATATGGGATCCACTCGGTCAGAGCTTCTGCGCCTAAGTGATGGTAAACGTTCCGCGCTGATTCATTCCAATCCAGCACCCACCATTCGAACCGAGGGTAGCCATTCGCTTCACATTGCGCCGCCAGTTCAGCCATGAGCGCTTGCCCGATTCCCGAGCCACGGTACTGGGGTCGGACATAAAGGTCTTCGAGATAAATCCCGTGTTTACCTAACCACGTGGAGAAATTTCGAAACCACAGTGCGAAGCCGGCGACCTCACCGTGTGAAGTTTCCGCGATGTGAGCGAACACTGTCGGGTTGTCACCGAATAGTGCTTTACGAAAATCCACTGCCGTTGCAATAGCCAGGTCCGCGGCTCGCTCGTATTCCGCGAGCTCACGGACCATGGCCACGATTTCATCTTCATCGCCGAGAGTTGCCGGGCGAATCCGAAAATCAGTCATTCGACATTAAGCCTTTTTCGTTTCCCAAAAAATCGCAGAGATTTCATCAATCTTCCCGAGGAGTTGGTCAGCTACTGCGACGTCGACGGTGCCTTTTGTTCCACCTGCTCCCGCGAGTTTGGTCGCCTGATTGAAGAGATCATTGAGTTGCGGATACTTCTCGAAGTGAGGTGGCTTGAAGTAGTCGGTCCACAAAACCCACAGATGTTCCTTGACCAAATGAGAGCGTTCTTCTTTAATTGCGATTGCGCGAGTTTTGAATTCGGGGTCGTCGGAAGCGTGATATTTCTCCATGCACGCCTTCACAGATTCGGCCTCGAGGCGAGCCTGTGCGGGATCGTAAATCCCACATGGAAGATCGCAATGTGCGTAGGCGTGCCTCACGGGCATTAGGGAAGTAAAAATTCGAGTGCTGAGTTGCTTGCGCATAGGTGCTCCTCTGGTGAGTATCTGACACTCCCACTCTAGTAGCCCTATGTCAGGCCGCAATGTGGACTCCACGCTCATGTGGGATCGGTACCCTCGGTTCGTGATGTCCCGTCGGCTCCCGTACTTTCTTGTGAGAGTGGTAGGTCCCTCAATGGAACCAAGCTTGACTAATGGCGAGTTGTGGTTGGCTCGAAAATCTCTGAAGAACTTGGATGTCGGGCGCATTATTGTCTTTCAACATCCGGCTCGCCCCCAACTCACACAGGTGAAAAGAGTGGTTCGACGACATGACTCTGGGTGGTGGGTCGAAGGTGATAACCGTGATTACAGCACGGACTCGCGTAGTTTTGGGGAAGTGCCGATGGACTGTATTCAGGGCGTGCTGATCCGCAGGATCTAGTGCACGTTAATTCTCTTAACGGGACTCAATTCATAACAAGACGCATTTCGGACTCGAGATAATCTCAGAGTTCGTCTTCGAGTTCGTCTTCGAGTTCGTCAAGGTCCTCTAGTCGGGCCAGCCAGGTTGCTAGCCGATCAATTGCTGTCTCGAACTCTGGATTCATGTTCACAAACTCACCCAGACGCTCGGCTAGCCACTCAAGAGTCACTGTTTCTTCGCCACGCCTGCGGGCGAGTTCCTCCGCGCCACGATCGGTGTCATACATGCTCTTCACGTACCTTCAATTTATGCAAATGCCGATTCGATGAGAACCTTTTGATCTTCCTCATGCCGCTGATGCGTTCCCACTGCGGGTGCGGACGATGCAGGCCGAGATACACAAGTGACCGCACGATTGATCATCTGAGGGACACTGAGAGCAATGAAAGACCACGCACCTTGATTCGCGGGTTCTTCTTGAACCCAACGAATATCTGCATCTGGGTACTGTGCCGCCATGGCTGGAAGGCTTACGCCTGGTAGCGGATACAGGCGCTCTAACCGCACAATCGCGGTGTCGGTAATTCCATGTTGTTCTCGATATGCAAGAAGATCGTAGTAAACCTTTCCACTGCAGACGAGTACGCGACGGGTGGTGGGTGCAGTGACTGTTGTGTCCGGGAGGAATGGTCGGAAAACACCGGTCGTGAAGTCTTCAACTCGTGATACTGAGTTCTTTGATCTCAGGAGAGATTTGGGCGTAAAGCAAATAAGTGGTCGGGAGAGACGGCCCAATACTTGCCAACGCAATAAATGGAAATAGGAAGCTGGGGTGCTGGGCATAGCAACGGTCATGTTGTCTTGAGCGCATAGCTGCAAGAATCTTTCAACTCGCCCACTGCTGTGATCTGGCCCTTGACCTTCTTGTCCGTGGGGCAGGAGTAGCGTCACCGAGGATCGTTGCCCCCATTTTTGCTCGCCCGAGGAAATGAATTCGTCGATAATGGTCTGCGCACCGTTCACAAAATCACCAAACTGTGCTTCCCACATGACCAAGGCATCAGGGCGGGCTACCGAGTATCCATACTCAAAACCGAGTGCAGCGAACTCGCTCAGAGATGAGTCATATACATACAGCTTTCCGCCATCGCGGTAGCACTGCTTGAGAGGCTTGTATTGCCAGCCCGTTTCCTTATCCACGATCACCATGTGACGGTGTCCAAATGTTCCTCGACGTGAATCTTGTCCTGCAAGGCGAACAGTGCGCCCTTCCATAAGGAGCGAGCCCACCGCCATGGCCTCGGCCATTCCCCAGTCGATTGTGTCATCTTTAACCATTTGAGCCCGTCGCTGCAACTGTGGAGCGAGCCGAGGATGGACATTGAAACCTTCAGGCAGCGTTAACTGTGACTGGATTACCGTGTCGATCTGATCAGGGGTAATACTTGTATCAACATCTTGGCTTGGCGTTTGTGGGACAAGATCAAGTTGACCTGTTTCTAAAATGTCTTTTGCATGCTGGGTAAATTCGCCGGCACTCTCGCCGGTTCGTGTTTCTTGGAAAACGCGTTCAAGTTGTTCCTGGAAGTGTTTAAGAACGTCTTCGGCCTCTTCGACGGAAATATCGCCTCTGCCAATGAGTGACTCGGTGTAATGCTTCCTCACTGAACGCTTGTTATCAATAATGGAATACATAAGCGGTTGGGTAAGCGATGGGTCATCAGCTTCATTGTGTCCTCGACGGCGGTAACACACGAGGTCGATCACAACATCTTTATTAAAGGCTTGTCGGAAATCGAAGGCCAACTTTGACACATAGATGACTGCCTCAGGATCATCGCCATTCACATGGAAGATGGGTGCCTGAATCATGCGGGCGACATCAGTCGAATACACCGATGACCTGCTGTAGCGAGGTGACGTTGTGAAGCCAACCTGATTGTTCACAATGATATGAATAGTTCCACCGGTTCGATACCCCTGAAGCTGCGAAAGCTGAAGTGTCTCTGCGACAACGCCCTGACCGGCAAAAGCAGCATCGCCATGCATCAGTACAGGAAGAATGTCGTGCCGTCTATCAGAGGGCAAGAGGTCTTGTTTCGCACGAACGATTCCTTCGAGCACAGGGTCAACCGCCTCAAGGTGAGAAGGGTTCGCAGCTAAGTAGACGGATGTGTAATTGCCATCGGCTGAAACGAATGATCCTGTTGTGCCGAGGTGGTATTTGACATCGCCAGACCCTTGAACTGAGTTTTCGGCATATTCACCTTCGAACTCTTTGAAGATTTGTCCGTAGGATTTTCCAGCAATATTTGCGAGGACGTTGAGTCGTCCACGGTGAGGCATGCCAATGGCGACTTCAAGAATGTCGTTGTCCGCAGACTGTGTGAGAATTTCATCGAGGAGTGGGATGACTGATTCCGCCCCTTCGAGGGAGAATCTTTTTTGACCCACGTATTTGGTTTGGAGGAAGGACTCAAAGGCCTCAGCTTCATTGAGTTTACGCAAGATTCTTAACTGATCTTCAGGCTCAGGTTTAACGTGGGGGATCTCCACGCGGTCTTGCATCCACTTACGTTCCGCTGGGTCTTGGATGTGCATGTACTCGATGCCCACGGTGCGTGTATACGAGTCACGAAGCACACCAAGTATCTGGCGCAGCTTCATGAGTGGCTTGCCACCAAATCCACCAGTAGCGAATTCCCGGTCCAAATCCCACAGCGTTAATCCATGTGACAAAACATCTAGGTCAGGATGCATTCGTTGGTTGTATTCGAGTGGATCTGTATCTGCCATCAGATGCCCACGCACGCGATAAGCGTGAATTATCTCTTGAACTCTGACATTTTTATCCAGGTCAGTTTCATGGTTGGCGGAGACATCGTGAGCCCAGCGAATTGGTTCATAGGGAATTCGGAGGTCGCGGAAAATATTGTCAAAGAAGTGATGTTGTCCCAAGAGTAATTCGTGAACTCTCTTCAAGAACTCGCCTGACTGCGCACCCTGAATGATCCGGTGGTCATAGGTGGAGGTCAGTGTCAAAATCTTTGAGACGGCATTGCGCGCAATGGCTTCTTCGGATGCACCCTGCCATTCAGCGGGATATTCCATGGAACCGACACCAACGATGCACCCTTGTCCCACGACTAAGCGAGGAATGGAATGGTTGGTGCCAATCGTTCCGGGATTTGTCAGACTGACTGTTGTGTCGGCAAAATCTTCAACCGTGAGTTTATTGGATCGTGCTCGACGCACGACGTCTTCATAGTGTGCCCAGTAGGTGGCAAAGTCCATGTCTTGGGCGCCCTTAATATTGGGAACCAGTAGTTGGCGTGAGCCGTCCGGCTTTGCAATATCAATAGCGAGACCAAAATTGATGGAACTGTTTTTCGCTACCGCTGGTTTGCCATCCAGTTCCGCATAGGCGAAGTTCATTGCGGGTTGAGATTTAATGGCTTGCACAACTGCATAGCCAATGAGGTGGGTGAATGAGACTTTTCCGCCGCGACCCCGGGTCAAGTGATTGTTGATCACGGTTCGGTTGTCAAACAATAATTTGACGGGCATCGAGCGCACGCTGGTTGCGGTAGGGACGCTCAAGCTTTCTTCCATGTTGACTACGACACGAGCGGCAGGACCTTTGAGTCGCTCAACTTCGCTGCTGGGATGTGCATCGGTCTCTGCGAGAACCACATTGGTGGTGATATCTGGCACGGATGGTGATTGTGTTGGTGCGTCAATTGGTGCCGGGGTTGCAAACGGAGGTGTCGTTTCAGCCGGTGTGATACTGACTGAGGCGCCATCCGTCGGTGAGGCGTGAACCTCTGTTGGTGAGTAGTCCTGGAAGAATTCCCACCACGCTTGGTCAACAGAATTTCGGTCAACGAGAAATTGTTGGTAGAGCTCATCAACCAACCAGTCATTGGGGCCAAATTGGTCGGGGGGCTCACTAGCCACGATTCTTCCTCTCACCGGCGACCTTAATGCGACATAAGCCTAAGGCTTTTGTGGATTCTCACATGCTGTGGGTCATGCAGTTTCGTTGTCGTCCCGACCGATCCCGTGCGTGAGTTCAGAATCTGCGAGAGAGTGATCCGGTGGAAGGAAAACTGGCTGTGATCACGGGCGGTGCCCAGGGCATCGGGTTTGCCGCTGGAACTGCCTTGGGAAAGGCGGGCGCAACTGTTGTTCTTCTTGGTCGAACAACGCAATCCGGTCAACAGGCTGCTGACCTTCTCCAGGCGCAGGGAATCGATGCGGTAGGTGATGGTGCCGATGTTGCCGATCATCGGGCCATGGCGGCATTAGTCGAACGCCTTGGGCCTCTGGCCGAACCGGATATCTTGGTTGCGAGCGCCGGAGTCATGAGTGATCGGATGTCCAAAACCCTACGAACCGATCCATCTGAATGGGATCGAGTTGTGAATGTCAATCTCACGGGCGTGTGGAACGCCTTCAGGCTGTTTGGCGCATCAATGGTTGCTCGTAGGTCGGGTCGGATTGTCTCCGTGTCTGCATGCCTTGGCAGATTCACAGGCCCTGGAACAGCCGGGGGATTGGCTCCTTATCGGGTGAGTAAGGCGGCCGTCAACGCCTTGACCCGTAACTTCGCCGCGGAGACAGGCTGGGGGGAGCGCGGTGTGCTTGTTGACTCAATGTGCCCAAACCACTGCAGAACACAGATGGGTGGTCCTGATGCCAGTCGGTCAGCGGAGGAAGGTGCTGACACCATCTACTGGTTAGCAACCACCGATCTATCCCAGCGAGCAGAAGCGGTGGGACCCCGTGACTTTCCCTTGACAGGCTTGTTGTGGGAGGACCGGCAGATAGTCCCTTTCTAGGGCGGCGCATTTCCAGGGCGGTGCATTTCTAGGGGACTGCCCGTTCAATCCGACAGAGCCGGATTTCTCCTGCGAGGGTAGTTGTGCTTATCCTTGGATTGCGCACCATTACGGGGTCTCTAAGCGCACCCTTGGTGTTGTGGCCAAGTTGATTCACATTATGAAGGAGATGACTCATGCGGACAGGCCTGCGAGCAATTGCGCTCGCTGCCGCGGGAGTGCTCTTGCTTGGCTTTATTCCCTCCGGCGCCAGTGCTCGTGAACCTCGCAGTGACATCACGGGACCATCTGCACCTGTTTCCATTACTTCTGTCACTCCGGTCATTGCCAATGTGCTCCCGGGTGCTACCCAAGAGTCATTGACGGTGAATTATCGTCCATTCAATCCTGAGTTGTTCGGTCTCGTTTCCCCTTCTGTTATCTCCTATGAACTGTCTCTAGATTCACTCACGTGGTGGGCTTGTGATCAGCCGAGTGAATTGGAAATCGCCGCCGCACTGGCGTCCTGCAATCTTTCGAACTTAAAGCCATTGCGAACTTATGGCGTGTACCTACGAGCAACGGAGAAGACGCCTAACTCTGCTGGCGAATTAATCCTTGTCGGCACATCAGGGGTCGCAGGTCCGGCAATCGGAACCACTGAGATACCTCAAAGCCTTGATCCTGATAAGCCAGCAAAACTGCCTTCTCCCAGAGCAACGGTGTCGGCGAGTTTCAATGCAGCAAGTAACTCCCTGGGCATCGACGCCACCAAACGTTCTGTTGGCGTCGGCACACTTCCTAAAATTTCATTTTCACGAAGTATTCCCAATAAAGCCGCAGTCGAACGTCATCTAGTTGTTTCGGCTCAAGTGGGACGCGGTGTCATCAAGTCTGTTGAAGGTGCATGGGGTTGGGTGAGTGATCGCTCCGCAGTTTTCCGACCTAAGGACTATTGGCCAGGTAACGCCACCATTCGCATTGTGTCGGATCTGGATCGAGTTGTACTGGGTAAATCGGGAGCGACCACTCTTGTGGGATCTAGGAACCTTAATAAGACGTATCAGTTCACCACTGCGCGCAAATTGATTGCGAAAGTAGATGGTTCAACTAAGAAAATGAGAGTCTTCATCGACGGGAAGCGGGTACAGACATTTCCGGTTTCACTTGGGAAAAAGGATTGGGAAACCCGTAACGGCACCAAAGTGGTGAGCACGTCTAAGGAACCGAATAAAATTTATCGGAGCGAGTCTCTTGGTCTCACTGCTCCAGAAGATCAGTATGAATTAGAGGCCCCATGGAACACCAGGCTCACCCCGACGGGTGAATTTATTCACGCAGCGCCTTGGGCCTACAGCCGTCTAGGTCGATATAACGGTTCGCACGGCTGCACGAATATGTACGAAGCAGATGCCGAATGGGTCTACAAAAACACGATCCCAGGTGATGTTGTCTACTTCACCAATACCGGCGGAGACATGATGGAACCGTGGAATGGTCCGGGAGGGCTGTGGAATATCCCTTGGGCAAAATGGATCAAGAAATCTGCTCTCGCAAGTGGCACCAACTCCGTTGTGACCGACTCCAATGCAGGAACAGGTTCACTGCAAAGCGCACGACCAGCTAGTGCATAACCGATCTCGAGTCTGGATCCCATGTCTGAATCATT
>CAZVLV010000006.1:0-12788 GCA_964628015.1 uncultured Aquiluna sp.
CTGCAGCAATGGATTCAGGGTTGGTGATCTCAGCGGTCGAGAAATCTATTCCCCATGGCTCAGCAACTTTTGCGAAGAGACGATAGGTACCACCATAGGCATCATTGGGGAGCACAACGTGATCACCAGGTTTAAGAACCGTGCGAATGATCGTGTCCTCAGCCGCAAGACCTGATGCAAAGGCCAAGCCACGCGCAGATTCAATACCTGGTGCTTCAAGGGATGCAATACATTCTTGAAGGGCGGTTCGAGTGGGGTTCCCACTACGCGAATACTCATATCCATTACGCAGGCCACCAACGCCATCCTGGGCATATGTGGATACCTGATAAATCGGCGGAACGACTGCTCCCGTCAGTGGATCTGGTTCTTGTCCCGCATGTATTGCTCGAGTATTAAATCCGTCCATGTGCACAGCCTATGGCCGAACCAGTCACCCATGCAGACTTGGTTCATTCGCCGTAAAGTGAGACCATGTTTGGTTTCAGTAGACCCACCATGGTTTCCCCCGAAAGAGCTCTGCCCGGTAGATCAACTCGCCCATTTCCCGTCTCCGAAAAACATGCAGTACTCGGGTCTGCACTGGAGGGTCCCTGGGAACCTGGAACAGAAGTCATTTATCTCGGAGCGGGGTGTTATTGGGGTGTCGAGGAAATTTACTGGCAAACACCTGGAGTTGTGAGCACCAGCGTTGGCTTCATGGGCGGAATTACCCCACATCCAACATATGAAGAAACGTGCACCGGACTCACAGGGCACACAGAAACAACCTTGGTGGCATATAACCCGCAGGTGATCTCCACACTAGAAATCCTGCGCATATTTTGGGAAAGCCACGATCCCACCCAAGGTTTCCGCCAAGGGAACGATGTTGGCACGCAGTATCGATCAGCAATTTTTTGGACGACACCTGAACAACAGGCGCTCGCCATTCGCACCGCTGAGGCGTACAACTCGGTTGTCCAAGCACGTGGTTTTGGGGAGATCACCACGGAAATTGCACCTGCGTCAGATTTTGTCTATTACCTTGCCGAGGATTCACATCAGCAATACCTGTACAAGAATCCCCATGGGTATAGGTGCCACTCAAACACCGGGATTGCACTGCCCTTATAAGTTAATTTATTTACATCGCCAGATAAGACAGTACGTCTTGGCGGGTAATAACGCCGGTGGGTTTGCCGTCCTCCACAACCAAAAGTGCATCTGAATCTTGCAGGGCATCGATTGCACTGCCCACAGATTCACCTGCACCCACCATGGGTAACGGTGCAGACATGATCATTTCAACAGGATCCGCTAGATGCACTTTGCCTGCAAACAGAGCATCCAATACGTGGCGTTCAATGACTGCTCCAGCAACCTCCGCGGTCATGACCGGTGGCTCAGCACGCACAACAGGAATTTGCGATACTCCATATTCACGCATAATGGCGACGGCATCTGCGACCGATTCAGTGGGGTGAGTGTGTACGAGAGTTGGAATATCACGGACATCACCGTTCATTGTTTTTGCGTGCAGGACATCGCCGATTGTGCGGTCAGTATCCGCTTGAAGGAAACCGTAAGTAGAAAGCCACTCGTCATTAAATACCTTGGATAGGTAGCCTCGGCCGGAGTCCGGCAGCAAGACGACCACTACGGAACCCGGCTCCGCTTTGGCAGCAACTCGAAGGGCCGCGACAACCGCCATGCCACAGGAACCACCGACAAGGAGACCCTCCTCGCGTGCCATGCGGCGAGTCATATCGAATGAGTCTTTGTCTGACACGGCAATAATTTCGTCAGCAACTTCTGGGTCGTAAGCGGTGGGCCAGAAGTCTTCGCCAACACCTTCCACTAAGTATGGACGACCGGTTCCACCCGAATACACAGAGCCTTCTGGATCAGCGCCAATAACCTGGACGGCCCCATTACTCACTTCCTTGAGATAGCGACCCGTACCAGAAATTGTTCCGCCGGTTCCTACACCCGCAACGAAATGCGTGATCTTCCCATCGGTCTGCTCCCACAACTCAGGTCCCGTTGTCTCGTAGTGGGAACGCGGATTATTGGGATTGGAGTATTGATCCGGCTTCCAGGCGCCTGGTTCATTGGACAGACGATCACTGACGCTGTAATACGAACGGGGATCCTCAGGATCCACAGCAGTGGGACACACGACAACCTCAGCGCCGTACGCACGAAGCACATTGCGCTTGTCCTCAGACACTTTGTCTGGGCATACAAAAATGCATTTATATCCGCGCTGCTGGGCGACCATGGCCAAACCTACGCCGGTGTTTCCGCTCGTGGGTTCGACAATCGTCCCACCTGGCTGAAGCGAACCATCCTTTTCCGCAGCATCAATCATGCGCTCGGCGATTCGATCTTTTACTGAGCCACCCGGATTCACGTACTCGACCTTGGCGGCCACGATCACTCCATCTGGGACAACTCCCTGTGTCACTTTGTTGAGGCGCACCAGGGGTGTATTGCCGATAAGGTCAAGAACCGAGTCATGAATCTGCACACGCCAACTCTAAAGCCACCATCTCCATATGGCACTGCCACCCGTCACAACAGGTCTTGTTGCGAAGTACTCTCAATTAGGGGATTCGTGCATATGCTTATGTTGTGATGAACGATCGCGAAAGGATTTACACGGAACTAGATCGCATCACGACCCGATTATCTGGATTGAATCTGACCCGACTTGACTCATGTGCACATGCGATTCACACCTGTGCACAGGAAATTCTCGGGCTCACTCCAAATCTCACCTCAAATCTCACCTCAAACCTCACCTCAAACCTCACCCCAGACGCGCAGGAATCACTTCCCATAATTGGGCTGAGCGGTGTCAGTGCCCAACTCACCGTCATCACTCGGAGCTATCTTGAGTGCACCGAAGCACGAGTACGGCACTCGAATGCATCTGTAGACGCGACTGATTTTGCGGTCGCCGAACTCCTCACACAATTGCGCCGCGACCTGCCGTAGGTCGCGGCGCAATATAAGTTGTGCGGAATTCAGAACTGCTGAACTGCTTGTTTACTCCCTGCCGCCAAAAATCGCGAGGAAGCGGAGAATCTCGAGGTACAACCACACGAGTGTGACCAAGAGTCCAAAAGATAATCTCCAGGATTCGCGCTCGGGCAGGCCCATGGCCAGACCTTGCTTAATGGCTTCAAAGTCCAGCATCAAAGCGAAGGAGGCCAGAAGGACACCTGCTGCGCAGAGCAACAGGCCCCAGCCACCAACACCGTAAAAGCCCCAGCCGCCACCGACACCAAAGAGTGCGCCCACGAGCGATGCCACTGCGATCAGGGCGTAGCTGATAAGAGCGGCCATGAAGATTTTGACGAACTTGCCGTTTACTTTGACAATGCCTGTTCCATACAGGAACAACATGACACCAAAAGCTGTCAGCGTTCCGATGACTGCTTGGCCAACAAGGCCTTCGTAGTTTTGTGCCAAGGCGAGTTGGTTGTATGCCCAACTGAGGGAACCCAACATGAGTCCCGCCGATGCTGCATAGAGCAGAACCAAGACAGGTGAAACAGCTTTCTTGAATGCGCTGATGAGTCCGAATACCAATGAACCGCCCAAGCCAATCCACAACACGAATGGCATGGTGGGAACGAGTGCCCAGCCGATAAAAGCCATGACGACGGTGATTGCGAAAAGAATGGTGCTCTTCACAATGACATCGGCAAAGGTGAGACGAGCGCCTCCGCCTGCTGTGATCGTCTCGAAGGCCGTGTTTGTGGGGCCACCGGCTGCGGGTGCAGTTTCACCCGGTGTGAGAGCGGATGAGTAGGCGGATTTGCCTTCTTCATAGGCGAAGCCGACACCGCTCTTGGTGGGGGTTTCGTATCTCTTCAAAATGGGGTTTGATGACTGCATGGAACTACGGTAACCCACGAAAGTGCGGCTTGCCAACTATGGTGCCCCTAGCTTCCTGAGCGGGGCACATTCGGTGTCCTCGGTGGGATTCGAACCCACACTGTGCCGGGTTTAAGCCGGGTGTCTCTACCGGTTGGACTACGAGGACATCTGGTGCCCGCCTAGCCTATCTGCGGGCCAAGAGCTCTCGGTACCAGCGAGCGCTTGCCTTGGGATCCCGTTGACCCGAGGCCGGATCGACACGAATGAGCCCAAATTTCTTGGTCCAACCCGATGCCCACTCCAGGTTGTCCATCAGACTCCAGGCAAAGTATCCGCGGACATCGAGCCCTTCGTCGCGAGCGGCAATTGCCTGGGCAATGTGGTCTCGTAGATAGGCGATTCGTTCGGGATCATCAAGTGAATCTGGAGCAGCCATGCCATTTTCGCAGATCCATAAGGGGACACCCGGAAGCGAATGATTGATTTGCCGCAGAGCCATCAACAGGCCTTCCGGAAAGATTTCCCATCCCATGTCGGTGCACTCACCCCGCGGCGCAAAACTCACCGGAGGGCAAGCAGGGAACATGCCGGTGTCCTGGCCAATTGCCACAATGTCACTGGCGCCGTGCGTTGCAATGCGATTTACGGTGTAGTAATTCTCACCCACCCAGTCAATTGGAGTGGAAAGAATCTCATTGTCGGAATCGCGCACAAACAACCAATCAGTGATCGATTGACATGAATCTCGGGTCAGATTACTGACGCCTTTGCCTGACAACAGGTCAAGGAATATTCGGTTTTGCATCCCATCGATATGTTCCGTAGCGGCATCCATTTCTGGTGTCTCAGCTATACACGGTATTACGTTGAGAACTATTCCTATGTTGACAGCACCGACTTCACGCATGGCGTTCACTGCCAACCCGTGGCCCAAGATCAAGTTGTAAGCGGCTTCTAGCGAAGCTCCCTGCTCTTTGCGGCCAGGGGCAAAATAGCCCGCGCAATAACCAAGGAATGCTGAACACCACGGCTCATTCAAAGTTGCCCATTGTTGAATGCGCGATCCAAAGTGGCTCGCCATGGCACGGGCATAGTCAGCAAATTGATAGGCAGTTTCTCTCCGTGTCCAACCACCGTTATGTTCAATTTCTAGTGGTGTGTCCCAGTGAAAAAGTGTGGGCACGGGTGCAATTCCGCGGGCGATTAATCCATTGACCAACCGGTCATAGAAGTCGATACCGCTTTGAGAAATAGGCCCGACTCCAGTGGGCATGACGCGTGCCCAACTGATGGAAAATCGATAAGTATCCACACCCAGCCAAGCCAAAAGGTCGAGGTCTTCCTCAAGTCTGTTCACGTGATCGCATGCAGGTTCACCTAGTGCACCATCAACAATCGTGCCTGGAATGCTTGCAAATTCATCCCAGTTGCACGCTCCACGACCGGCAACATCGCCTTCAATTTGCCACGATGATGTGGCTACACCTAAGGAAAAATCTGGAGGAACTACAAGGCCGTCAAAGATTCGCTCACCATATGTCATGTGACAAGGCTAACCCTTGACTGAACCCGCCAATAGACCTCGGACAAAGAAACGTTGTAGTGAGAAGAACACGATCAACGGGACGATAATCGCAATGAATGCGCCGGCTGTGGTGAGATGCAGTTGCGCTCCATAGGAACCTTTCAAACTCGCCAGATAACTGGTGATGGGCGCGACATCGGGTGTGCCTCCCGCGAAAGTAATAGCAACGAGCAGGTCATTCCAAACCCACAGGAATTGAAAAATTGCAAAAGATGCAATGGCCGGAATTGATAATGGCAACACAATTTTTCGGAAAATAAGGAAGTGACCGGCGCCATCCACTCTCGCAGCTTCCATCAAATCCCGAGGCAATTGCGCCATGAAATTGTGGAGAAGGAAAATTGCTAATGGAAGGGCAAACATGGTGTGGGCAATCCATAAGGGAATGTACGTTCCTGCCAACAATGACTGATTGGATCCAGGTTTATTCAGGTCAGGGAAGACTGGAATGTCGCCGATACTCCAGCCGAGATTAAACATTTGCAATAACGGAAGAAGTGCCATCTGAAGTGGGATGACCTGCAAGGCAAATATGCCGAAGAAAATCCAGATGGCACCACGGAATGGAATCCAAGCCAAGGCATAGGCGGCCATGCTTGCCAATACAAGTGGGAAAATCGCGGCGGGAATAGCAATAGCAAACGAATTAAAGAAATACGGCATGATGCCGGTTGCCGAGGTGCTTCCCCCCGTAATGACTTCAGCATAATTAGAAAAAGTGACTGCAGGATTTCGGAAGAAAGTCCACCAGCCAGTGTTTTGAGCGTCGGCAGCAGGGCGGAACGAAGTAACGAGCAAGCCAATCGTGGGGATTGTCCACAAAATGGTTATGACGGCGACAACGAGAACAGCCCAAGGGCTACTTAGCTTTCGACGCGCAGCTTCTTTGAGGCCTTGTTTTCCTTCTTCAGGTTCAGGGAGGATCACAAACTCCGGGGCTTCAACGCTCATCGGATTGCACGCTCCTTTCGCAATTGAACAACGTTGTAGATGATCAAAGGAACGACACCAATAAAGAGCACGACGGCGAGTGCATTTCCATGTCCTTGATTGAACTGAACGAACGACTGTGCGTACATTTCGTTAGCAACGACTTGAGTCCCAAAGTTTCCGTTTGTCATGGTGCGCACGATGTCGAAGATCTTGAGTACCGCAATCATGATTGTTGTCAACACCACGATCAAGGTGGCACGGATCATGGGAATGGTTACTCGACTAAACAATCTCCAGCCTGTGGCACCATCGAGCTCGGCAGCTTCGACAACATCAGAGGGAATATTTTTAATCGCAGCTGAGAGAACGACCATGGCGAATCCCACTTGGATCCAGACCATGATCACCATGAGCAGGTAGTTATTGAAGGGCTGCCACAGAATCCAGTTGGGGGGCTCCTCTACACCCAGCCACATCACAATTTGACTCAGTAAACCGACCTGTTCGCGGCCTGGTTCACGATATTCGTATACGAGCCCCCAAATAATGCTGGCGCCCACAAATGAAATAGCCATGGGCATAAAGATCAGGCTTTTGGCCACGGACTCACGACGCATGCGGTCCAGTAGAAGCGCCAAGGTTAATCCCAATGCGGTGGACGCAATCGGGGCAATAACAATCCACAAAACGGTATTAACCAAAACGCCTTGCTGGGTGTCGAATATCCAAGCGTAATTGTCAAAACCAACGAAGTTCTCTTGGTTGGCGTCGAGGGTACTTCCATAGATGGTTCGGAATGCAGGAACGATGAGACCCATGGTGACGAGAATTAATGCAGGCCCAAGGAAGACAACGATTGCTGCTGGTCCTTGTAATCTTCCTCGGAATCTCGCACCAATGAAAAACACGATCAGCAAAACTGCAAGGAAGATCGCAATTGCGGTCGCAGCACTACCGAGTTTAGGTAAACCCTCGAGTATCTCTTCCACCAACTAACCCTTCACCTGATTTTTAGATTGCGTAAGTCTTTCAGAAAAAGAAACTGCCGGAGTGGTTTTGAGCGAATTGCTCACCACTCCGGCAGTCTCAATCAACTACTGCGGTTACACCAAGGTCCGCTTAATTAGGAAGCGGGCCAAGCTGCATCGATTGCCTTGAGAACATCAGCCGTGGGCTTGTCCTCGGCGAACCATGCAGTCATTTCGGTCCACATCGCGCCTGCACCAACAGCCGCTGGCATGAGGTCAGATGCATCGAAACGGAAGGTTCCGGTCAAGTCGGTCAGGTACTGAGCCGAGAGTTGATCGATGGAACCATCTGCATAGGTTTCCAAAGGAACACCGCTGTTAGCGGAGACCCATGTGCCGAGTGCAACCTTGCTGGTTGCGAACTCAGGTGACGAGAGGTATGTCTGCACTGCTGCAACCTCTGGACGATCAGCGAATGCTGCAACGAACTCGCCGCCACCAACAACCGGCTGTGGAGCGACTGCGTCGTCCATTGCAGGGAGGTAGAACGCGAATGCATCGCCATCAGCGCCAACTGTTGCACCTTCTTGGAAGTTGCCCCAGAAGTTGGCGTAGAAGCTAGCCTGCTGAAGCATGCCGCACTCACCCGCGAGGATTGGTGCACCGGCATCCTGGAAACCAACGGTTGCCAGTGTCTGGACATCGCCGAATCCACCGTTTACGTACTCAGGATTCTTCATCCAGCCAGCGAGAACATCCATGGCTGCAGTTACTTCGGGTGAATCGAACAGAATTTCGTGGTTAACCCACTTGTCGTAGACCTCGCCACCGTACATGCGCAGCATGATCTGCTCGAGCCAGTCAGTTGCTGGCCAACCTGTGGCGCCACCGGACTCAAGTCCGCCGCACCATGGCTTGATGCCATCGTTGACCATTTGGTCTGAGAGTGCCCACAGTTCATCCCATGTGGTGGGAACGGTGTAGCCCTTGTCAGCGAACACCTTGGGTGAGTACCACACGAAGGACTTCATGTTGGAGCCGAGTGGGGCTGCATAGAAGGTGCCATCGACGGTGCCGTAGCTCTTCCATGCGGGGTTCCAGTACTGATCCACGTTGGCAACAGTGCCTTCGGATGCAGGTACGGGACCGCCATCAGCAACGAGCTTTGCGAGCAAACCTGGCTGCGGGATGAATGCGATGTCAGGTGCGTTTCCACCGGCAATACGGGTGGGAAGCTGAGCCTCGAACTGATCGCTTCCTTCGTAAACGATGTCGATTCCTGTGCAGGATTCGAACTCGCTCCACGCCTGCTCAAACAGACCCTGTTCGGGAGGAAGAATGGAAGTGAAGATCGAAACTGTTGCACCTTCATTACCCAGGTACTGGGCGTAGGGCTCGCAACCAGCAGCAACATCGGTTGCTTCTTCGGTTGCGGTTGCTTCTTCGGTTGCGCTTTCTTCTGTGGAGCTGTCACTCGAACAGGCTGCGAGCAGCATCATTGCTGCAACACCACCGGCGAGAACTGCTGCTCCACGGCGCCGCTTCAATGCGGTCATGGATTCTCCTTGCTGGCCCAAAGTCGAGGGAGGTCCCCAACTTGATCGAACTACGAAACAACTTCACTGTGTCACTGGATTTTTCCGTGTCACTTAATCTGTGTCACTTGAGTCCCCATGACGGGGGTAAGTAAACGCTTCCATGATTCACCCTTGGTACCCCTTCACGCAAGATGTAAGCATGTAACAGCCCCATGTAACAATTAACAATTTGATATCGCTGCCTCATTTACCCAAAGAAGTAAAAAGCAAGTCCCCTTCAGGCAGGGTTCGGGTAAGGTCATCTCTCGCGGAAACTACCCACAAGTGAATATTCCTAGAAGACCCACCTTTTACTCGGATCGTCCGACACGTACCTGTCGGTGGAAGGCACATCATGACTGAATCTGTCACATTTGACGACGTTTCACTGCTCTACCCCGGTGGCGAAAAACCTGCGGTAAGTCACCTCAATCTCACGATTGCCAAGGGTGAATTCCTTGTCCTTGTGGGTCCATCCGGTTGCGGAAAGTCAACGAGCTTGCGAATGCTCGCTGGGCTGGAACCAATCTCTGAAGGCAAAATCTTAATCGGCGATCGCGATGTCACTCACCTTGCGGCAAAAGATCGCGATATCGCGATGGTCTTTCAAAACTACGCGTTGTATCCCCATATGTCGGTGGCGGAGAACATGGCATTCGCTCTCAAGATTCAAAAAGTAAGCAAAGACGAAATTGATCGTCGTGTGAAAGAAGCCGCTGCCCTCCTTGATCTGACCGAGTACTTGGATCGTAAACCCAAGGCTCTGTCCGGTGGTCAACGTCAACGCGTGGCCATGGGTCGCGCAATTGTGCGTGAGCCGCAGGTTTTCCTTATGGATGAACCACTCTCCAATCTCGATGCAAAACTTCGGGTACAGACTCGTACACAAATCGCTGCTCTGCAACGTCGTCTTGGCACAACAACTGTTTATGTCACACACGATCAAGTCGAGGCCATGACCATGGGTGACCGAGTTGCTGTACTCAAGGACGGAATCCTGCAACAGGTGGATACTCCCCGCGCGCTTTATGATTCTCCCGCAAACGCATTCGTAGCCACGTTTATCGGATCTCCCAGCATGAACATCATTACCGCCCGAATAGTGGACGGTGGCGCTGAGTTTGGCGGAACCGTCATTCCCGTTGAGCGCGATGTTCTTGCCAAGGCAGATGGTGACCATGTGCTCATCGGTGTTCGACCCGAAGATCTGCACCTCTCAGATTCCGGTGCACAAATGAACGTCACTTTGGTGGAGGAATTAGGAGCTGACACGTTCGTGTATGGCACCACACCTGATGGCGTTAATGATCTTGTGGCACGCTCCCGTGGCTTCCAGTCACCTCGCGTCGGCGAAACTGTACATGTCACACCAGAACGCACATATGTGTTCAAAGCAGCAGGCATGCAGGAAAGAATTTCTTAATTTCTTATTAAGCAAAGAACCACACTGCGCAATTGGGTGGCAAGGAATGATTCTTGCCACCCAATTGCATGTCACTACTCACCATGACCTCGCAATGAGGAAAAAGCTGATTCAATGGGAACGGCGTAGCTCCGGTATTCACTGCACAGTAAAAACCAGCATCCCTGCTGAAGATCATCACGTCCGGATCACCAGATTCCACAAACGTGAGAGGTCCGATCACATTCTTGCGATCATGCAGAAGAGTCCGATACAAATTCACAGTGCTCAGTGGGTCAGCATTCTCAGCTTCAACAGTTAATGATTCCCAACCTGTGGGTTGCGGCAACCACGTAGCGTGAGCAGATCTGGTAAACGCGTATGGTGGCGAAACCCCTGCCCACGGAAGGGGTACCCGTGCACCATCGCGACCTTTTTGCACACCATCCGT
This sequence comes from uncultured Aquiluna sp., assembly GCA_964628015.1. Taxonomy (GTDB): domain Bacteria; phylum Actinomycetota; class Actinomycetes; order S36-B12; family S36-B12; genus UBA4592. The sequence continues at coordinate 10,787 of CAZVLV010000006.1, forward strand.
GCGTCGAAAGACTGGATCGTGGCGCGCATCATCGGGAAGCTCGGCATCGGGAAGGCCAAGTTCTTCTCCTTGGAAAACATAGATACCACCAGGCAGTGCATGAGCTACGGTGGCAAGTGCGCGCGCTCGGGCCAACCCGGTATCGCCACCACCAAGGCGCGTGACAACGCGCGGAGAATCGTGATTGGACAGCGCCCACGTTGGCGGAGCACCGACATTGGCTACTGCCTCAATGCCTTGGGTGATTGTTCGTTGCATGATCAGGGCATTCCAGGCAACAACAAGGAAATCAAAACCGAAAATCTGATGTAAGGACGTGGGCGATACGTATCGACCCGCTCGGTGTGGTGGCACCCAGGCTTCTGCGACTGTCATGCGATCACCGGGATACGAGTCAAGAACCTTGCGCCACATCGAATAAATATCCTGGAGTTCATCGCGATCAAAAAACCCTGAGTTAACGATCAAACCTCGACGTTGCGCCGCCTCCGGCGATCCGTCATCGAGGTCAAAGCGAAGCGCTTCGGTTAATCCAACGGGATCTGGTAGGTCAGCGTAAGTCATATCTTTTGTGAGGCCATGAGCAACATCCACCCTGAATCCATCGACACCCATATCCAGCCAAAATCGCAATGTGGTGATCCAGTCAGAAGCTACTTCCGGATTCGTCCAATTCAGATCCGGCTGAGAGGAATCAAAAACGTGGAGGTACCACTGACCTGGCGAACCATCAGGGTTGGCAGTGCGAGTCCACGCAGGTCCACCAAACATGCTGACCCAATTATTGGGGGGTTCATCATTGTCTGAGTCCAGAAAGTGAAACCGTGCACGCTCGCGGGAACCTGGTGGTGCCAGCAGTGCTTCTTGAAACCAAGGATGCTCAATTGAGAAATGATTAGGCACTATGTCCACCATGATCCGAAGACCATGTGCGTGAGCCTCCTCAATCAATTCTCGAAAGTCATCAAGATTCCCATACATTGGATCAACATCTCTCGGATTGGAAACGTCATAGCCTGAATCATGTTGCGGTGATGGGTAAAAAGGCGACAACCACAAGGCATCTACACCAAGGCTGGACAAGTAGGGGATCTTTTCCCGCACGCCGGACAAGTCACCCAACGAGTCGCCATTGCCATCAAAAAAAGATCTCGGATAGATCTGATATACCGAGGCGTTGTGCCACCACACCATGATTAACTCTTTCCGATTAACTTTTGCGAGGTCCGGTTGATCTACGTTCAATCAATGTTGTAGCAACGTTCACGGAATCCGGCCTGTGCACTGAATCACTGGAAGCAAACATCTGGGCGAGTAATCGCTCAGCGGCAATCACTCCGAGTTGGGCAACAGGCTGAGCGATGGTAGACAAATTGAGGTAACCGGACATGGGATGGTTATCTATTCCGATGACCGATATGTCGCGGCCAGGCTCGAGCCCCTTGGATCTAATTGCCTGAAGCGCACCAAATGCCATTTCATCGCTCATTGCGAAAACAGCTGTTGGGGGATCTGCTTGATTCAGAAGTGCCAGCATGGCGCGTTCACCTCCTTCAATGGTGAACCGACCAAAAGCTTCCAGCATAGGGTCTTCCTGCAAACCATGTTCATTGATAACGGATCGAAATCCACGCTCGCGCTGCGTCTCGGCAACGAACCGCGCCTCGGTCGGCCCGCCTGCAATAAGTCCAATTCGAGTATGACCATATTGCACCAAATGTTCGGTTGCCATGCGCGCAGCGTGAAAATCATCGATGGCGATGCAATCCACACCTTCGGTTACTCCACCAATCATTGACTTGGGCATATCCAGATTCAAAATCGGCTCCAGATCAGGATCTTGCGGCGGCAACGAAATAATCAAGATTCCATCTACTCGTCGTTTGAGCCTGGGGGTTGGCGGTATGCGGGCATGACCGTTTTGGTAATCCCCCACATTGATCAACAACATGTCAAGACCTGCCTGCTGCAGAATCGACTCAACTCCAGAGATAACTTCCGA
>CAZVLV010000006.1:12798-18165 GCA_964628015.1 uncultured Aquiluna sp.
AAACCAAAGCGATATATAAGGAGTAATTACCGCGATACTTCCGGTGCGGCCAGAGGCCAAACGGGAGGCACTCGGCGAAATGACATAGTCCAATTCCGCAGCCACCTCTTTGACTTTCTCCCTGGTGGCTTGATCAACATTGGGTAACCCACGCAAAGCCCTGGATACAGTGGCCGTGGAGACTCCTGCTGCGGCAGCAACATCGCGAATGGTGATACTCACAAAGCCTCCCTGCGTTCTTATCACGTCAATGAGTGCAAGCGTATACATGAACGGGTTTTTCGGGTGGTTTCCAAAAAATTTACGATGTGAGACGCGCCACCACGCCGTCGAGAAGGTCATGCTCACTCACCAAAACATTGGGGAACTCCAACTCACGCATCGATTCCCTCAACACAAGGGCTCCTCCCCCAATGACATCGACACGACCCGGATGCATGAAACCCAATTGGGCCCGTTCGGCGCGAGACATGTGGAGTAGCTGTTCGGTCACATGTTCAACGTCACGGAGGGATAGCTCAGTGCCGTGAATCATGCGCGGGTCATATTCACTGAGCCCTAAAGACATGGCAGCGATCGTTGTCACCGAACCTGCGAGGCCAACAAAGGTTCGCACTTCCTGAACGGGGAGTTGCGCCTTCACCTGACTCAGACCTCGATGAATTTCCGTGATCGTTGATGTAATTTCGGAATTGGTCGGAGGATCCGAGTGGAGATATCTCTCGGTCATGCGCACGCAACCAATGTTGAGGCTCTGCGCCAGGAAAGTAGAGGGTGCTTGTCGCATGACATATTCCGTGGAACCTCCACCTATGTCTGCAACAAGTATCGGTTGCTCTGGTTCGTTGGCAAATCCTGAAATCGCACCGAGATAGGAAAGCTCAGCTTCCTCTGCTCCACTAATGATCTCGGGGGTGACACCGAGAATGGATTGAACGCCATGAACAAATTCGGCTCGATTGCTTACATCGCGGCTTGCAGATGTGGCAATGAATCGAATTCTTGTGACGTTGAAACCTTGAAGAATTTCCGCGTACTCACTGCAGGCCTCAAATGTCCTTGCCAGTCCCTGGGGACTGAACTCTCCCGATTTATCGACGCCTTCCCCAAGACGTACGGTGCGCATTTCTCTGACGAGATCCTGAACTTTCCCACCGTGGTGTGTATCAGCCACCAAAAGTCGAATGGCATTCGTGCCGCAGTCAATTGCAGCTACTGGATCACTCATGACAGCAGGGATCAACTCGCCACCATGGATCTAATGACTCCAATGCTTGGTCTCCTAGGGGATTAATGCCAGGTCCGACTGCCAATGAATGTCCTATCAAAACGTGCAGGCACTTGACCCGCGAAGGCATTCCTCCCGCACTAATCCCATCTAGTTCCTCAACGTGTCCAAGTGCTTCTCGGTCAACCAGATAACTTTCATGGGCACGTTGATACTGCTGTGCTAACTCAGGATCGTTCTGCAGTTGCTCCTGCATTTCTTTCATGAGTCCCGAACTTTCAAGTGTGCCAATCGCACCCGCGAGTCTCGGACACGTGATGTAGTACGTGGTGGGAAAAGGTGTTCCATCGGGTAAGCGAGGTTCCGTATGAACAACTAATGGACCACTGCATTCACATCGGGCAACAACGGAGACAAGTCCGCGCGGTTCACGCCCCAGTTGTTGACAAATTATTTCTTTGTCCCGCTCACTTACCACCAGCACACTCTAGATGCTGAATTAATTGCTCGGCTCCACCGAGTCATCTGCTTCCTGAACGGCCCCCCACAACTGCATGAACCATGCTGGGTTTTTTTCAGCAGCAAGTTCAGAGATGGTTTCCGCGGCTGGACGTCCATCAGCCCCGAGGGCGACGTAGCCAATCTCACCTGGTTTTACAAAGTGCAATCTCTTGCGGGCTTCGGCGGCGATGAAAGCCGGGTCCTGCCACCTCTCCTGAGTCAATTGCAATTCGTTCACACGCTCCTGGGTCACCGCAATTTGAGCCTGCAACTCAGCGATTTCAGCACGCTGACCGAACCAATTGCGCACAGGAACAGCCAGCATTACCCCAATGACCGCAAGGGTGAGTACCAGGATCACGGCTCGACCGGTGAGAGATCCCGCGGCTTTGGACGCAACAGAAGGCGGACGTGGATTCGCCGCCTTCTGTGATGGTCCAGGTGTCATGTCGTAATAGTCACATGCGGAGAGGGAAAAATCCCTCAGGCACCGCCGCCAAAGCGCGGAAACGCTGATCGCCCGGCATAGCGTGCGGCATCAGACAGTTCTTCTTCAATGCGAAGGAGTTGGTTGTATTTGGCAACCCGCTCACTGCGTGCCGGAGCGCCTGTCTTTATTTGGCCGCAATTCACCGCAACCGCTAAATCAGCGATTGTTGTGTCTTCAGTTTCGCCCGACCGATGGGACATCATGGATGCATAGCCATTGCGAGTTGCAAGAGCGACAGCATCGAGAGTCTCAGTTAATGATCCGATCTGATTTACCTTAACAAGAAGGGCATTGGCAGCTCCTTCAGCGATACCTCGAGCCAATCTTTCAGGATTCGTCACGAATAGGTCATCGCCAACCAGTTGAACCCTGTCACCAATGGCATTCGTTGCATGGATCCAACCGGCCCAATCATCTTCGGCTAAAGCATCTTCAATAGACACCAAGGGAAAGTCCGAGAGCAGTGACTCGTAGTAGCCAGTCATCCATTCGGAGGACCGCTCTGCACCTTCGAAGTTATACGAACCATTGGAATAAAACTCGGTGGATGCAACATCAAGTGCAAGTGCGATGTCAGCACCGACTTTCATTCCCGTGCTTTCAATGGCCGCCACAATGAGTTCCAAGGCTGCACGATTACTTGCCAAGTCCGGAGCGAATCCCCCTTCATCGCCCAAACCAGTTGCGAAACCTTCCTTCTTCAAAACCGCTTTGAGAGCGTGATAGACCTCCACTCCCTGACGGAGTGCTTCTGAGAAACTCTCCGCGCCAATGGGTGCGATCATGAATTCTTGAATGTCAACACCGGTATCCGCGTGTGCACCGCCGTTGAGAATATTCATCATGGGCACAGGAAGTAGATGGGCATTAGGGCCACCGACGTACTTGAAGAGTGGGAGTTCCGCAGAAAGCGCTGCGGCCTTAGCTACAGCTAACGATGCCCCCAGAATTGCATTGGCACCAAGCCGACTCTTATTGGGTGTGCCATCTAGTTCAATCATGACCTGATCGACCAAACGTTGATCATCAGCTGATATCCCCACCAAGGAATCCGCAATCTCACCTTCTACAGCGGCCACAGCCTCGAAAACGCCTTTTCCTCCGTAGCGAGCGCCGCCATCACGCTTCTCGGAAGCCTCAAATGCACCCGTCGATGCACCGGAGGGAACTGCGGCACGGGCAACGGTGTCATCGTCAAGAAGTACCTCAACTTCGACCGTGGGATTCCCTCGGGAGTCCAGGATTTCGCGGGCAATGAGTGCTTCAATAATGGCCATATGTCCAACTGTAGTTGTCCGATCTTGGAGAACTACAGCCTGTCGTAGCCAAATCGTGATGTACTCGGGGAACAGATGGCCACCCGACAGGAGTCCAACCACCATGCGCAACGCACTCAAGATCTCAGCCATTTTTCCCGCGGTGGCATTCCTAGGCTTAGTGGCACTATCGGGCTGCTCAAGCAGTAGCGATGGCATGGGCACACCTGATATGGCAGTCGATACAAATGTGAGCTATTCGGAGACCGTACCTATGGAATCCGGGCAGAAGAACCTCAATCAGCAATTTATTCGAACCGGCTCGGTCAGCATGATCTCAGAGAACACAATTGCGACTGTCTCTGACATAACTTCTCTTGTCGAGGAGTTCAACGGGTCGATCACCCAGCAGGAAATTCGTACGGTTGATAATCACGAGTACGCGAACATGACAGTGCGAGTCCCTGACTCAGAACTTGAATCCTTTGTCACTGAAGTGCGCTCCCTCGGAGACGACACCTCATTCAATATTTCAGAAATGGACGTTACTCTCACCATCACAGATCTTGATGCTCGCATTGCTTCCCTGAATGCGACCATCGCCAAGCTCACGGAACTTCAAAGTCAGGCAACTACAGTGACCGATCTTGTTGCCGTAGAGGCAGAGCTAGCAACACGGATAGCGGAGAGAGATTCACTTGTCGCTCAGCGAGATGTTGTGCAGGGACAAGTCGCGGAATCAACCGTGTATATAGATGTATCACCCGACCTCGAAAAAAGCACTACGTCGCCGGATTTCATTGGCGGGATTGAAAATGGGTGGCAAGCACTGTTAAACATGAGTGCGGGTGCAATTACCTTGATCGGTTTCCTCATACCCATTGTTATTGCATTTGGATTTGTCGTTGTACTTTTTGTGATTACAACAAAACTAATAAAGCGGGCGCGTCAGCGAAAGTAACCCCCGTTTCGCGACGCGCCCTCGACCGGTCCCCCGATTCCGACCGAGTTCAATTCCACATGAACCAAACAGTGATGAATACTGCATGAGGTTTACATTCAGAATGTGAACGGTTCAATAGTTGCGCGTTGGTCTGACAATCCGTTGGCACACACAACGCCATGAAATTACATTCATGTGATTAGGGTTGAACTTGGCTTTCCGTACACGCGAGTTGCGTACCCAATCCTTCAACAACACCCTGTGCGGTAGCCACGGCGTCTTGGGCAGCAACAACTGCTCCTGCTAACAGCACTCCTTTTTGCAGAATATTGTCTGTTTGAGTGCTCTCGGTGTATTGCCTTACCGCTTCATCTTTTTGACTGATGGCGTTATCTAATTCGCTGTTTACTTGTTCCTGCGAATTCGGGTCTGAATTACTAGATTCGATCAATGTATAGAGAAGCTCCACTTGGGTATTGAATTCATTCTCGAGGAATACGAGTGCATCTTGACTCGGATCGGCGACGAAGCCTGCAACGCTCTGACTGAACTGTTGCTCCATGCTGGCAATGACTGCACATGGGTCGGTAATGGGGTCACCGGGTGACACAACTGGAACGGAAGGTTCTGGAGCGGAAGGTTCTGAAACAGAAGATCCTGGGATAGAGAGTGATTCGGAAATTTGTGAGCAGGAAGAAAGAGCTAGTACAAAGACTGAGCCTAGGAGAATTGCTGGAAGCTTAGCTGGATTCATTATGTTTATACTCCTATTAACTCTCTGACGTGACGCGGTGCGGGTGAACCGAATGACAACATCAGATCATGGATTTCTCGATGTGTCCAATTCGGATGTACCACTCGTAAGTCCTGAGCTAACTCCTTCACTGCAAGGTAGCCCACGAAATATGTAGGAAGCTGACCTGCGGTGAGCAACGCCCTTCGCCACTTT
>CAZVLV010000007.1:0-2195 GCA_964628015.1 uncultured Aquiluna sp.
GTCACGCAGTAGGCGTGATCACGGGATGGGTCTTGTCACGCAGTAGGCGTGATCACGGGATGGGTCTTGTCACGCAGTAGGCGTGATCAATCTATTGGAACGTGGTCGAGATCCTGAACGATTCCTGGGTCATCAATCTCGAGTGCGGTGGCATTGTGAGCGCGGAGAAATGCTTTGGCCCCGCTGTCGCCGTGTAATTGGCTGAGTAAATCACTCCAGTAGTGGGCAGCGATCTTCACTGGGTGTCCGGGTTCACCCTGGAAATACGCTTGAACGAGATCGCTATCAGATTTGGTTATCGCATTGAGTGTTGAGGAATGCAGAAAAGGTAGATCAACGAGCGTGATAACCGCGGAGGAAACTTCAGGGTGGTGCAAGCGCAAGTAATCAATCCCGGCGGCAAGTGAACCGCTCATTCCGCTGGCAAAGTTGGTATTCACTACGGTGACTGCGCCTTCGACTTCACCGACCCATGCGCCGAGCACAACAATGACAGGTTCGAGTCCAGATTGACGCAATAAGGACACGGACCGATCAACAAGGCGTTCACCCTTATATATGTAAGGTGCTTTGGGTCCGCCAAAGCGCTCGCCCGTACCTGCTGCCAGAACGATTCCTGCTAAGGGTGATCCCGTCGTGGGATTCACTCTCGGGGGTGACGAATCGGCCATACTCCACCATAATGAGCGGACTATGCCTGCTCACGTTCACCTCGCGGAAGTCACTAGCGAGCCGCTAGAGACCTCAGCAATTGCTGCGCTGGTGAGTGATTCCAGCACGGGTGCCGTTGTCGTGTTTTCGGGCGATGTCCGCGACCATGATCACGGTCGTGCGGTTCTTTCCTTGACCTATGAATCCCACCCCACCGCTGCCGCGGTAATGAATACGGTGGTTCGGGACCTAGCGGAGAAGCTGGATGTCACGCATATTGCCGCCGCGCATCGGGTGGGTGATATCCCCATTGGTGAAGCTGCATTGGTGGTGGCCGTGGGAAGCTCCCACCGAGGCGATGCCTTTGGAGCATGTCGCGAGATTGTTGACCAAATCAAATTGCAATTACCGGTATGGAAGCATCAGTACTTTGCTGATGGCACAGACGAATGGGTGAATTGCGCGTGAGTACCTCTGAACTCATCGATACCTATGGGCGCGAGCATCGCGATTTACGTGTGTCTTTGACCGACCGCTGTTCCTTGCGTTGCACATATTGCATGCCAGCGGATTTTTCTGACTGGATTGCAAATGACTCACTTCTCACCACCGACGAGCTCCTTACCGTTATTGGTGTTGCCGTGGAATGCGGAATTACCCAGGTCAGACTTACGGGTGGGGAGCCGTTATTGCGGCGCGACATTGCCGATGTCATTGCAGGAATAAATGCGTTACCCAATCCACCACGTATTTCACTCACTACAAACGCATTGCGGCTCGCTGAAGTCGCTCAGGACTTAAGAGATGCCGGCTTGCAACGTGTAAATATTTCTTTGGACACGCTTTCAGCCGAACGGTTTAAGCAAATGACTCACCGTGATCGCTTCCACGATGTCATTGAAGGAATCAAAGCAGCTCAGGAGGCTGGGCTTACCCCGGTCAAGGTGAATTCGGTCCTGCTTAAGGGAATCAATGACGATGAAGCTATTCCGTTGCTCAAGCATGCTCTAGCCAATGACTGGAATTTGCGCTTCATTGAGCAGATGCCCCTCGATGCTGGCGATCTGTGGGCTCGTCCAGTCATGGTGACAGCCAATGACATTCAGCAGGAATTGGAGCGTGAATTCACATTGACTCCTGTTCCCACTCGTGGATCAGCACCTGCCGAAGAGTTTTACGTCGATGGTGGTCCTGCAACAGTGGGAATCATTGCGAGTGTGACGCGACCGTTTTGTAGTGCATGTGATCGGTTGCGCTTGACCGCCGACGGCCAATTCCGGAATTGCCTTTTCGCCCGCGATGAAACCGATGTACGAGCTCTTATGCGCTCAGATAAAACCGAAGCAGAGAAGCGGGAAGGAATCCGTGAGATTCTTCAGAGCGTGACCAAGGCGAAGTTGCCGGGTCACGGAATCAATGATCCAAACTTCGTGAAGCCAGACCGCCCGATGAGTGCTATCGGCGGGTAGTTACGCCGATGTAATGAACGCGGCGGGTAGTTACGCCGATGTAATGAACGCGGCGGGTAGTTACGCCGATGTAAT
>CAZVLV010000007.1:2295-4001 GCA_964628015.1 uncultured Aquiluna sp.
GAACGCGGCGGGTGGTTGCGCCGATCAGCCACCGGAGAATGGCGGCATGACATCAATGCGAACACCTTCGGCAAGTGGGGTGTCAGAGTCACGGCCAAATGAGAGTCCATCGACCAAGAATGAGCATTGTGGAACGATTGTTGCCAGGGCAGGAAACGCTGTAATCAAATTGGCCCGCAATTCATTAAGTGATTCGGCGTTGATGGTGACATTCTCGACCCCGACTGCATGTCGGGCTGCGGCGTAGAGATTGACCTGAATGTTCATCGGGGTGCTCCTGGGTGAATCGGTCCTTCGGTGGCTGCGAGTGACTTCCCACTTCCGCCCCACCGGTGTTGGACTATTTCAGCACAAATACTGACTGCTGTTTCTTCTGGAGTTCGGGCTCCAATGTCTAAACCAATAGGGGAGTGAATGCGCGCGATCTCCTCGGGGGTGACACCGGCTTCCAGCAGGCGTTGCGTGCGGTCATTGTGTGTTTTTCGAGAGCCCATCGCGCCGATATAGCCAGCTTTGGTTGCGAGGGCCACCTTCAACGCCGGAACATCAAACTTGGGATCGTGAGTGAGAACGGCAATGACTGTTCTTTCGGTGACTTCCTGCTGTTCCAGCCAGCGGTGTGGCCAGTCCACGACAACGGCATCTGCATCTGGGAAACGTTTTGTGGTGGCAAAGATTGGGCGAGCATCGCACACGGTCACGCGATACCCAAGAATTTTTGCTACCCGCACTAATGCAGCGGAGAAATCAATCGCGCCGAACACAAACATGTCGGCCGGAGGTGCATAGCTGGCGACGAACACGAGCATTCCTTCGCCAAGCCGTTCACCCTCCGTGCCATATTCAATGATCCCGGTTATTCCTCCCGCGAGCATTCCGAGAGCGTCCTCGCGGACTGTGTCATTGAGGCGATCAGTTCCTAGATCCCCTTGGGTTTCTTCGGGAGTGATGATTAAGTGTGCGCCGACGCGATCCGCGGGGCCTTGAACAATTGTTGCGACGGCAACTGGTTTTTCGGTGCGCACGCGATCGGCTAAAAATGGAAGTTCAGGCCACGTGATGGTGTTCACGTTCTCAACAAAGACATCGAGAAGGCCACCGCAGGTCAGTCCAACAGCGAAGGCATCGTCATCACTGACACCGAAATTGTGAAATTGAGGGAGACCGCTTCCCAAGACTTCATTGCCAATATCGAAGAGTGCACCTTCCACGCACCCGCCAGAAACGGAACCGACCGCTTCTCCTGTGGCCGTGACCAGCATGGATGCGCCCGCGGGGCGAGGGGCTGATCGCCATGTCCGCACCACGGTGGCCATGGCGGCGCCCCCGTTGGCATATGCCTCGAGTAATTCAGGCAGGACTTCGCGCACGTGATCTCCCCTGTGCAGAACAACTTGTGAAGATTTCCCACGGTACACCAACTCTGCGGAGTGCGGAGGGCAGTCTCAGTAGGCTGAGGGGGTGTTACAGGTTCAGGAGTATCTCGAGCGGGTACTGAATTCCATTGAGCCACTCGCGCCATTGGAATTGCCGCTCCCTGAGGTCACAGGGTGCGTGTTGCATCAAGACGTCTCCGCTCGATGGCCATTGCCGTCATTCGATAACTCCTCCATGGATGGTTACGCGGTGCGTCATGCAGACATTGCTTCTGCATCCGAAACACACCCCGTTGAGTTAGTCGTCATTGATGACGTACCCGCGGGATT
>CAZVLV010000007.1:4011-5696 GCA_964628015.1 uncultured Aquiluna sp.
CGGTGCGCATCATGACGGGTGCCCCGGTTCCCGACGGTGCCGAATGTGTTGTCCCTGTGGAATCAACCGATGGTGGTACGGAGAAGGTTCGCATTAGTGCATCCGTTGACCCGGGTGCCTATATTCGCCGAACTGGCGAAGATGTTGTGCAAGGTGAAATCGTTCTGCGTAAAGGAACACTGCTCACATCCCGCTCGGTTGCCCTACTTGCTGCTGTGGGCTGCAGTCATGTGTTGGTCATTCCCCAGCCCCGCGTTGCCGTCATGTCTACCGGAACCGAATTGGTGGAGCCCGGTGAATTACTCAAGCCGGGACTGATCAGCGATTCCAATTCCTTCATGTTGGTGTCAGCGGCAGATAACGCGGGAGCGTTGGCGTATCGGGTACCTGCGGTTCCTGACAATGAAGATTCACTTTTGGAAGTATTGCAGGATCAAGTGCACCGAGCCGACATGGTGATCACCACTGGCGGGGTCAGCATGGGTGCTTATGATCCCGTGAAAGCCGTGTTTCTCCGATTGGGAACAGCAGAGTTTCACAAGGTGGCAATGCAACCTGGCATGCCCCAAGGATTTGGCAGCATCGGGTCTCCGAGCATCCCGGTAATAACTCTCCCGGGCAATCCAGTGAGTGCCTACGTATCTTTCGAAGTCTTTGCTCGACCGGCCTTACGTAAACTCAGTGGTCGAAATCCGCATTCGGATCGAACCCTTCAGGCAACGCTGACACAAACCGTGAAATCCCCGGTGAATAAAGTGCAGTTTGCGCGTGGACGATTTGTCGTGACACCTGAAGGCGTAGCCGTTGAGCCCGTGGGAAGTGGGCAAGGATCACATTTCATGGGTGGGCTGGCTCAAGCTGAATGTTTGATTGTGATCCCTGTCGGGACATCACATCTTGATGCGGGAGCGTTGGTGGAAGTAATTGACATTCGCGAAAGGTGTGAACAGTGACCGCTGAACAGGGACTGACTCATTTAAATTCGGCTGGGGAAGCACACATGGTCAACGTGGTGGACAAGAATGTGACCGAGCGCAGTGCAACGGCCTACTCATTCGTGTCCATGGCACCCGAAGTCATTGCGCTATTGCGGGCAGGTGACATGCCCAAGGGCGATGCACTCGCTGTTGCACGCATCGCCGCAATCTCAGCAACAAAGAAAACAAGTGACCTGATTCCTTTATGCCACCCGATTGCCATTCACGGTGTCGATGTCCTGATGGAAATAACTGACAAGGGTGTTGCAATGTTGATCACCGTGACAACGGCTGACCGAACAGGTGTGGAAATGGAGGCGCTCGCCGCGGCATCGGTTGGTGCGCTCGCCCTCATTGACATGGTCAAAGGTCGCGATCGACTAGCACGCATTGAGTGTGTGGAACTGCGCGAGAAAAAAGGTGGCCGCTCAGGACACTGGACACGGCAGTTGCATGCCTAATTCCCGTGCCCAGGATTCCCATGCCCAGGGTTACCGGGCCCAGGTGATCACCGTGTCTACTCGGGCCGCCGCAGGCTCTCGCGCCGACACGTCAGGAGAAATCATGACCGCGGCCTTTACCGAACTGGGATTCATCTGTTCACCGACGGTGGTGATCCCCGATGGCCCAGGGGTGGCAGAGGCAATCGTCCAGGCGGTGAATGCGGGGCACGATCTGGTCATCACCACGGGTGGTACCGGATTGACC
>CAZVLV010000007.1:5796-17949 GCA_964628015.1 uncultured Aquiluna sp.
GGCGGTGAATGCGGGGCACGATCTGGTCATCACCACGGGTGGTACCGGATTGACCCCAGCCGACAACACTCCGGAGCACACATTGCCACTCTTGGATCGGGAAATCCCAGGCATTGCAGATTCAATTCGCGCATTTGGTGCAGCGCATGGAATCCCAACAGCCATGCTTTCCCGTGGAGTCGCGGGACAAATCAAAAATTCCATTGTGATTAATGCACCGGGATCTCCGGGCGGAGCCAAAGATGCCGTAGCCGTCGTTGCTCCGGTCATCATGCATGCACTGGATCAAATTAATGGCGGAGACCACCCAGTAAGTTAATGGGTTAGCGCAGAAAAGCCAGCATGTCCAAAAAACAACTGCCGGATCGTTTCCGACCCGGCAGTTGAAAGTTACTGAAGTTATGTTCAATGAATTAAATGAACAGCAATTGGGCGCCATCTGTCATTTCAATGAAGTCACTCGCGTTGATGATTCCATCAACACCGTCATAGAGATCGGCTTCACTGAGGTGATTCATGTCCGCGCTGAGTCGACATGCCCAAATGCGAGCTCCTGATGCCTTCACCAGGTCCAGGAATTCAGGCACCGGTGGGATATCCAAATCCGAGAGGGATTTCTTGAGTGCGTGAGTTGCCATGGTGGTCACACCGGGCAGCGGACTTAATGCCGCTGGCATGTGTGCGGCCGGATTGCCCACGGGCGAGAACTTCAGGTCATTCATCCGACTCTTGGTGATGATGTCGAATCCCCAGAAGGTGAAGAACAATTCCACTTCCACGCCTTCGCCGAGCGCAGCATTTCCGAGAATCAACCCGGGATATGCCATGTCGAGCGAACCCTTGGAAATGATGATTGCGAGTTTGCGACCTGTTTCTGAGTCATCTCCAAAGGAAGGAATCAACATCTCTGTTGTTGCTGTGCTCATGGTGTTCCTTCCGCTTAGACGCAGCCGGCAGGCTTGGGTAAGCCCGCGATGTACGACATTTTCTTTGCGGGCTTCTTGGGGAACAGTGCGAACAGGCGCTTGGTATCAACGCCACCTTCACTGGACACGCGACGCAGTGTGGGTGTGGCACCGGTGACTTTGAAGTCCGAGCGCAGGAAGTTAATGACCTGCCAATGCTCATCGGTGAGGGGGACATCAATTGCGGCAGCGAGTGCCTTGGCAATTTCAGGATCCCATTGATCGTATTCGGTGAGGAAGCCTTCGTCGTCTACGGCGACTTCGTGACCTTCAATAACTGTTGTTGGCATGATCTTTCCTTTCGGTTAGCTTGCAGCTTTAGCGAGTTGTTTTTCGGTGAGTAAATCGGTGTCTTTCCCGCTGAGGGTCATCTGAGCGGAGACAGGCATTTGGCGCCCAGGCATCAAGATGTTCCAGTACATCCACTTGAATGCCATTTTTCCCATGTGGTTCATGCGGGTCTTCTTCAAAAGGCTCATGGGTCCCACAATCGGGTAGGGATATTTGCCGGGAAGTGGCTCCACGTTGTAGTTGAAGTCGATCAGCATGGCCTTGCCGCCGCCGGTTTCAATGAAGCAGTTAGCGTGACCATCGAATCTGTGGGTCATTTCCTTGCCGGCAATGTGTTGCTCAAAGTTCTCCACGAATACATCGACCTCGAAGTGAGCTACAGATCCAGCCTTGGATGCCGGGATGTTGTTGGTGTCGCCGAGAGCGAAGATGTTGTCATACTGGGTGGACTTTTGGGTGAACTTGTCTACCGGAACCAGATTGAGCTCATTGCCCAGACCGGAACGCGCTAGGAAATCTTGTCCCATGTTGACAGGAATAGACACGAGAAGATCGAAAGGAACCCGGCGCTCGTCAAATGACACAATTTCATTTGTCTCGTTATCGACTTCCATCATCATGAAGTCAGGCTCCACGGTGATTTTCTTTTCATCGAGTGTTGCACCAAATGCTTTGGCGGCAATGGGTTGAGTGAATGCGGCACCGAGGGGTGTCACGTATGTCATGGTGACGTTATCGCGGATTCCTTGGTTCTTGAAGAAGTCATCGGCGAGGAATGCGAACTCGAGTGGAGCGACAGGACACTTGATTGGCATCTCGACAATATTGATCACTACGTTGCCACCCTTGAACCGCTTCAATTTTTCAGCGAGGGCAACGGATCCATCAAATGTGTAGAACTCGTGTACTGCATCGTTGTCGGCGATTCCTTCGGCCAAGCCATCGGTCTGATCGGGGCGAGGGCTGACTCCTGTGGCAATGATGAGGTAGTCGTAATCGAATTCCTGACCGTTGGTGAGCAGAACCTTGTTGTCCTCGGGAAGAACGCGATCGATTTCGCCGTACACCAACTCCACATTCTTATTGAGGGTCTCGCGGCGTGACTTTGTCACTTGCTCGGGTGAGTAGGTGCCAAATGGCATGAATAAGAACCCAGGCTGGTAGCGGTGATTGTCATCTCGATCAATGACGGTGACCTGCCAGTCCTTGAGCTTATGGGCCAGGCGATTGGCGGACATGGTGCCGGCGGTTCCCCCGCCGAGGACTAGGAGCTTTTTCATGTCTCCACGGTAGGCGCATTTATGCGGCGTGTTTCCCGCCAAGAGCCAGTAGTTATTGGGCCCTAAGTCCCAAAACGCGATAAAACGCTATTTCTTGGCTCGAGCCCACGACTCTTGAATTTCCTGTTCAGCCTCGGTGCGACCGGTCCAGGTGGCACCCTCGACCGACTTACCCGGTTCAAGGTCCTTGTACACCTCGAAGAAGTGTTGAATTTCAAGTCGGTCGAATTCTGAAACATGGTGAATATCGCGCAGGTGTTCAAGGCGCGGATCTCCCGCAGGCACGCACAAAACTTTGTCGTCGCCGCCGGCTTCATCGGTCATACGGAACATGCCGACCGCGCGACACCGAATCACGACACCGGGAAACGTAGGTTCTTGTACCAGTACCAGTGCATCGAGGGGATCACCGTCAAGGCCGAGGGAATCCTCAATGAACCCGTAGTCGTGGGGGTACCGGGTTGAGGTGAACAGCATGCGATCAAGGCGAATTCGACCGGTGTGATGATCGATTTCGTATTTATTGCGACTGCCCCCAGGGATCTCAATGGTGACGTCAAACTCCAGGGGCTCCATGGGTTGAACAATAGTGGGGGTTATGCCATGGGGTTATGCCATGGGGTTATGCCATGGGGTTATGCCTTGGGGCTGCGAGCGCAGGTGATAGCGCGCGAGGGTGAATTAGAGTAGGAACGATGTCTCCATCTGCGCGCAGGTCAATCGTGAGTTCACTCACCAGTGTTCTCACGCTTACTCTCGCGCTTTCCTTGGTGATGTCTCCGCAGCCCGCTGTTGCCGCACCACCTACAGGCCCGATCCCATCGGTGTATTCACCGCTTAGTCAGAGCGCTTTGATCCCCACCACTGCGGGAATTGAACGGGCGGTGGGAAAGTTGGCTGATTCACCCTCGGTGGGTGCCTTCTCCATGCTGGTCATTGATCCAGTCACCGAGCGCACGTTATATACAGACAAGTCGGGTGCCAAAAGAATCCCTGCATCAGTGATCAAGGTTCTGACCGCTGCCGCTGCGCTCAGTGCATTTGGCCCGAGTTACCGGGTGAGGACGCCGGTGAAAGTTGAAGGCAACACGGTGTATCTGGTGGGCGCGGGTGACCCACTCATGCCGCGTGCCAAGGGAGAGGGATCACTCAAAGCCCTTGCACAGAAAACAGCGCAGTCGCTAAAAAGTCGCGGGTTGCAAAGAATTCAGTTGATTTTCGATGACTCCCTCTTTACCGGACCTGCCCTAGGGCCAGCGTGGAAAAGTACTTATCCGCGCCTTGGTGTTGCAGCGCCGGTGAGTGCGTTGACAGTTGGTGGTGCTCGCATGAATCCCGGGTCAGTATCACGTGTGAGCAATCCGGCAAAACAAACAGCGCAGTTGTTTGCCCAACGCTTACGCAATCAGGGAATCACAGTCAGCAAAATTCGCAAGGGAACAACTCCACGTACTGCAACGCAATTAGCTTCAGTATCTTCCGATCCAATGTCGGAAATTATTGGTGTCATGTTGCGAGACTCGGATAACGATGTCGCTGAAATCCTGGCCCACTTGATCGGAGTCAAAGTTGTGGGCGAAGGCTCATTTGCGGGCGGAGCACAAGCCATGACTTCTGTACTGGCATCCAAAGGAATAAACACAACCGATCTCAAACTTTTTGACGGCAGTGGACTGTCCACACGCAATCGCGCTTCCAGTGAAGTTTTTGGTCAGGTACTCACCGACATGGTGCGCGGTGATCAACCGCAGTGGGCATCCATTGCCCTGGGCCTTCCTGTTGCTGCCGAAACGGGAACATTGGACAACCGATTTGATTCCAAAGGCACACGTGCGGGTGCGGGGGTGGTGCGCGCCAAGACCGGTTCGCTCACGGGTGTGTCGAGTTTGGCCGGGACGATTAAGGATCGCAGTGGGCGGTTATTGGTGTTCGTCATGATGGGTAACAAAATTCCTTCCATCATCAGCGCACGGAACTCTATGGATCGCATGGCCGCATCACTGGCAAAGTGCGGTTGTGGGTGATCAGGTGACCAGCATTACCAGTGCTGATGTTCCGCATTGGGGTTTATTGCGTTCTGCTGCAGAGCGCACCATGCCCACTGGGCCGAATATTCCAGATTCAGATGCAAGTAAAGCGGTGCGTGACCTCACACGTTATGCAGTGAGTGCTGCGCAACACGTGAAGCAACTCACCGAAATGGATGCGGGGAGCGCCTTGCCCGCGGTCATTGTGGATCGAGCAGGCTGGGTGGAATCAAATGCCATTGGCATGCAGCATGTTGTGAATTTTGTACAGAAGAATTCACCGTTCCTTGATCCGCTGGGTGACAGAGCGGGAGCAATTCAGGCTGGGTTGGCATTGGGCTGGGCGTCGGGGAAAGTGTTGGGTCAATACGAAGCCTTCACGCAACCTGGACGGTTGCTACTTGTTGCGCCCAATATTGTCCACACCGAACGAGTACTAAAAGTCACACCTCGTGACTTTCGCAGGTGGGTGTGCCTGCATGAAGAAACACACCGTGTGCAATTCGGTGCAGTCTCCTGGATGCAACAGTATTTCTTAGATTTAGTCGCCGAGTTCGTGCAGGCATCTCGGTTATCAACCCAGGAACTACTGGTGCGGGTTGCCAGAATAATTTATGCACTTGCCCGGCGCAGTGATGCAAGTATTCTCGAACTGGTGCAGTCAGATGAACAAAAAGCCGTGTACTTCAAAATCAGTGCGCTCATGACACTGCTTGAAGGTCACGCGGATTACATCATGGATCTCGGAGGCCCTCGCTTAATTCCTTCGGTCAGCACAATCCGACAGGGATTTGAGGCAAGGCGTGATCAGAACAAAGGGTTTGTGTCACACCTACTCGGCATGAATGAAAAACTTGAGCAATACCGCAATGGTGCCGCATTTGTTCGCGATACCGTGGCGAGTGTGGGCATGGCGGGCTTCAATCAGGTATGGACTTCGCCGGAGTCCCTGCCGACTCTCACCGAGATCGCTCATCCAAAATTGTGGCGATCGCGCCTGCAGATTGCTGCGTGAGCATGAACATGAACAGGACCACTAACACGAACAAGAACACGAACACGAGTTCTGGCGCATTGGCGTCGCCCACGATCCTCGACCTGCGCAATGCGGTGCGCACCAGTATTCCGGCGGGCACCGAAAGGGTGATCGTGGGTTGTTCAGGTGGTCCAGATTCACTTGTTCTGACCGCGGTTGCATCGTGGGTGGGTGAGCGCGCTGGTTTTCAGGTGCATTCGGTGACGGTGGATCATCAACTACAAGAGAATTCCGCTGATATTGCCCGAATCGCCACCGAGCATGCTCTGGCTGTGGGTGCCACGAGTGCCGAGGTGGTCACCGTCAATGTGGGGGGCCGCGGAGGCCACGGAGGCCACGGAGGCATGGAGGCGGCGGCGCGCATCGCTCGCAGAGAAGCGCTGATGAGTGCGGCTAATGGGGTACCGATTCTGCTGGGTCACACCGCCAATGACCAAGCGGAAACAGTTTTATTGAGATTGCTGCGCGGTGCAGGTTCACATTCCTTGAGCGCTATGTCTGCTGTTGATCATCCTTGTTATCGACCATTCCTTGGGAACACGCGTGCCGATATTGAACTGGCCGTGCAGGAGTTATTGACTCCGTTGGGTATTACCCCGTGGGCTGATCCGCACAATCAGAGTCATGATTTCGCTCGGGTGCGAATGCGCGATCACCTACAGCGACTCACCGAGGATTTCGGCCCGTCTCTTGTGTGGAGTTTGGTGCGTACCGCAGATTTGGCTCGAGCAGATGATCGCGCATTAGAGGATCTCGCGGAGGAATTCGTGGCGGCGCAGTCATTTGCGAATCCCCAGGATCTGTACGTAAGTATCGATTCCCTCGCCAAGCTTCCGGTAGCGGTGCGAAGTCGCGTGATTCGTCGGATGTATGCACAGTGTGCAGCCGTGGAACGAGAATCCTCTCCGCTGACCTACAACCACATGCAGACAATTGATGCTCTCATTTCGGACTGGCACGGCCAAGGGGAAATTGCTTTGCCATTGGGTGTGTGCGCAGTTCGGGAGTATGACAGGCTACGGCTTTACCGCGACAAAAATAATCGAGTGAATTCTTTTCATGACGAAGGAGACCCGCATGGATTCTGACCACCTCGCTGCCGACTTGGAACATGTACTTTTAACGGAAGAGCAATTGATCGGTCGCATACAAGAGTTGGCGGACACCATCCACGCGGATTACCCTGAAGAAGAAGTCCTCTTCGTTGGTGTGCTCAAGGGCGCCATCATGGTTATGGCTGACCTTGCCCGCGCCATGCCGCGCCATGTCGAAATGGACTGGATGGCGGTTTCTTCCTATGGCTCCGGAACGACATCTAGTGGGGTTGTGCGAATTCTCAAAGACTTGGACACCAATATTGAAGGTCGTCACGTGATTTTGGTGGAAGACATTCTTGACTCCGGCCTGACCTTGACGTGGTTGCTGAAGAACCTGGGGTCACGTAAGCCCAAGTCCATTGAAGTCTTCACCCTCTTGCGCAAGCCCGAAGCCATGAAAGTTCCGGTCAACGCAAAGTACGTGGGTTTTGATATCCCGAACGAATTCGTGGTGGGATATGGCTTGGATTACGCTCAGAAGTACCGGAACCTGCGGTGCGTGGGGACCCTGGCCCCCCATGTGTACACCTCCTGAGGAATCGGCAGGCAGGCTTTCGCCGTTGGCATAACCATTGGTATCGGGGGAGATGTCCTCACGGCAGGCGTAGTACCGTGAGGAAGTGAATTTCAAGCGAATCCTGCGCGGTCCCTTCTTTTGGATCGCCATGGCCGTGATTTTTGTCTTGGTGGGTTCCAGCCTCGTGTCGAGTGCGGGGGCACCTGAACAGATTGATACCAGCGCGGCCATTTCTGAGATCCAAAGCGGGAATATCGACACCGCGACCATCACCGATCGTGATCAGGTTCTCGAACTCGTGTTGAAAAATGGTGACACCGTTCGCTCGACCTATGTCACCGGGCAAGGTGTTGTACTCCAAGAGATGCTCCAGGTGAAGGCAGATTCCGGTGCACTTCCTGGCGGCTACAACGTGATTGTGCCGAGTGAAAATATTTTGGTCACACTTCTTGTCTCGTTGCTTCCATTCATTTTGCTCGTTCTCATCATGGTGTTCATTTTCAGCCAAATGCAAGGTGGCGGATCCCGCATCATGAACTTCGGCAAGTCCAAAGCAAAAATGATTTCCAAGGACATGCCGCAAACAACCTTTGCCGATGTTGCCGGTGCTGACGAAGCCGTTGAAGAACTCGAAGAAATTAAGGATTTCCTCGCTGACCCTGAAAAGTTCAAAGCCGTTGGTGCAAAAATCCCCAAGGGTGTTTTGCTGTATGGGCCCCCGGGAACAGGAAAGACACTCCTCGCGCGTGCGGTTGCCGGTGAAGCAGGTGTGCCCTTCTATTCAATCTCGGGTTCAGATTTTGTGGAGATGTTTGTCGGTGTGGGTGCCAGTCGCGTACGCGATCTCTTTGAACAAGCGAAAGCAAATGCACCCGCCATTATTTTCATGGATGAAATCGATGCTGTTGGTCGTCACCGTGGTGCAGGTATGGGTGGCGGTCACGACGAACGCGAACAAACTTTGAACCAAATGCTCGTGGAGATGGATGGCTTTGATGTCTCCGGCGGAGTCATCATGATCGCAGCAACCAACCGCCCTGATATTTTGGATCCAGCGTTACTGCGCCCGGGCCGTTTTGATCGTCAAATCGGGGTGGAGCGCCCCGATCTCAATGGTCGCTTTGACATTCTGAAAGTACATGCCAAGGGAAAACCGATTCTTCCTGAAGTTGACCTCATGGCTGTTGCTCGCCGCACCCCTGGCTTTACAGGTGCGGATCTTGCCAATGTCTTAAACGAGGCAGCTCTGCTCACCGCGCGTGCAGGGCAAACAGAAATTAGCAATGTGATCATGGACGAAGCAATTGATCGCGTGATCGCGGGACCGCAAAAGCGCACGCGCGTCATGGATCACGAAGAACGTTTGATCACCGCCTACCACGAAGCAGGACACGCACTTGTTGCTGCAGCTCTTCCAGGCAACGACCCGGTCCACAAGATCACGATCATGCCTCGCGGGCGCGCACTCGGTTACACCATGGTGTTGCCAGATCAGGAAAAGTACTCCACCACCCGCAGCCAAATGCTCAACCAGTTGGCGTACATGCTCGGGGGCCGAGCTGCTGAAGAATTAATTTTCCACGACCCAACAACGGGTGCCTCAAATGATATTGAGAAAGCCACTGCCGTTGCTCGCGCCATGGTCATGCAGTACGGCATGACCGAACGCCTCGGTGCGATCAAGTATGGCAAGGAAAGTGGCGAGGTATTTATGGGTCGCGATATGGGTCATACTCGTGACTTCTCCGAAGAAGTGGCCGCGGCCATTGATGAAGAGGTTCGTGCATTTATTGAGTCCGCCCACCAGGAGGCTTATGACCTCCTCGTGGCAAATCGCGATGCGCTCGACGCGATCGTGGTGGCCCTCATGGAGCGCGAGACCCTTGATAAATTCGAAATCGAAGAGATTTTCCGTGAGTTGAATCTGCGAGAGCCACGCAGTGCCTGGACGGGTTCGGCGCGAAGGGCTCCAGATTTGCGCGGTCCGGTTGAAGTCGCTGCACTAGAACGTGCGCCGGTGGAGAAAGTGGAAGTCGAGGTTGCTGTCTCTGAAACTCAGACTCAGGGCTCACCGGAATCTGCTATCTAGTTCAATGGTGCAATGAACGACATCAATCCGATCAGTATTCCCGAGCCCGCGGCGGTTGCTCCTTATAACCATGCAGGGGTGGAGAAAGCGATCCGAGATCTTCTCGTGGCAATCGGCGAGAATCCTGATCGAGAGGGCCTGATCGACACTCCCGCTCGGGTGGCTCGTGGCTATGCCGAGATCTTTGGCGGGTTGCACCAGACAGCTGATCAAGTTCTCACCACAACATTTGATTTAGGTCACGACGAACTTGTAATCGTCAAGGACATTCGAATTAACAGCATGTGTGAACACCACCTACTGCCGTTTTATGGTGTGGCGCACATTGGCTACATTCCTAATGAAAATGGTCGCATTACCGGTCTGTCTAAGTTGGCTCGGGTTGCTGACGTATTTGCGCATCGCCCACAGGTGCAGGAACGATTAACTTCACAAATTGCAGACTCCATTATGCGGATTCTCGATCCTCGTGGGGCGATAGTGATTATTGAAGCGGAACACATGTGCATGTCGGTGCGCGGTGTACGCAAACCGGGCGCTGTGACCACAACGAGTGTTGTGCGTGGCAGTTTGCGCGACCCGGCGACCCGCGCCGAGGCCATGGCCTTGATTTCACACGGGCGCTAGTACATGCAACCGCCCGTGATCATGGGGATTCTTAATGTCACCCCAGATTCTTTTTCTGATGGGGGTCAGTTCGCGGACATTACCGATGCAATCACCAGAGCGGAACAGATGATTGCCGAGGGTGCGGCCATAATTGATATCGGTGGGGAATCAACTCGCCCCGGTGCGGAGCGGATTAGTGCCGACGTTGAACTTTCTCGAGTCATTCCAGTGATAGAGGAATTGGTGGCTCGCGGAATGTATGTCTCCGTCGACACTATGCGAGCTGAAGTTGCCCGGGCATCAGTCGTTGCGGGTGCACGAATGGTCAACGATGTCAGTGGTGGTTTAGCGGATCCCGACATGTTGACAACGGTTGCGCAACTTAATGTGCCAGTAGTGCTGATGCATTGGCGTGGCCCGAGCAAGACCATGCAAGAGAACACTCTTTATGACAATGTTGTGACAGATGTGTGCGCGGAACTAGCGCAACAGGTCGATAAAGCACTTGCGGCAGGGGTGGCCCGTCACAACATCATTGTTGATCCGGGTATTGGGTTTGGCAAAACTTTTGATCACAATTGGGAATTACTGCATCAGTTGGATTCCCTGCAGAGCATGGGTTATCCCGTGCTCATTGGTGTGTCACGAAAGAGATTCCTCGGTGCTTTGTTGGCCGACCCGGATGGCACCTACCGCCCAGAGCAGGAACGTGACACTGCTTCCGCCGTGCTCGCAGCACACATACTCCGCAGGGGCGCTTGGGGCGTGCGCGTTCATCAGGTGCGAGAAACCCTCGATGCCTATTACGCGCTCAATGCAGTTGATCCTTATATTGCCCAGGATCACATTGAGCTTTTTGGCGTACGTGATTTTGGTTATCACGGTGTCTTGGCACACGAAAAGGAGCAGGGTCAATACTTTTCCATTGATGCCACACTGGGGTTATCTATTGCCCATGCTTCCCAGACTGACGATCTCGCGGACACCGTTAATTACGCGGAAGTCGCAGATGCCATCAGGGCACGCATCACCGGTGAGCCACTGGATTTAATCGAGAAGCTTGCTGAGTTAATTGCACAGGATTGTCTGGCGTTCCCGCAGGTGGTGTCCGCACACATCCGCGTACACAAACCCGATGCCCCGATCGAGGGCGACTTTGCCGATGTCGTTGTCAGTCGCTACAAGCACCGTGCATGAGGACAAGTGATTTATGATTACTGTCGTTATTGCCTTTGGTGCGAATCTGAATAACCCGGTGGAGACATTGAAAAAGGCATATGCCGAACTTGCAATGTCGTGGAAGAGTCTGGGTGTCTCGCATTTATACCGAACTGCACCTGTTGGTGGAGTGGAGCAAGATGACTTCACCAATGCGGTAGCGGTGTTCGAGGTAAATCTCTCACCCCTGCAGGTGCTTCACGAGTTACACCGGGTGGAAAATGAATTTGGGCGTACCCGTGAGGTGCGCTGGGGTCCGCGCACACTTGATCTTGATCTGATTGCCATGTGGGACGGTGATCAACCCGTGTACCTGGACACCGAGGAACTCACCATCCCGCACCCGCGCGCCCATGAACGATCCTTTGTCACGGTC
Source organism: uncultured Aquiluna sp. (assembly GCA_964628015.1). Classification (GTDB taxonomy): domain Bacteria; phylum Actinomycetota; class Actinomycetes; order S36-B12; family S36-B12; genus UBA4592. The sequence goes on from CAZVLV010000007.1 coordinate 17,302, forward strand.
CCGTGGAGTGAGATAAGCCTTGACTCGGAATTTCTCGTGTTACCGGGACACGGTGCACTGAACTCACTGGAAAGTGCACACGAACAATTGATGCAACTCACCGAAAGGCTGGATGCCTAATGCAACAAACAAAGGTTTCGCACCTCGTTGTGATCTTCGCGGTGTTGGGTGCTATCGGTTGGGCCATCACCATTGTGCTGCAAGGCCAGACCGGCAGATCACTTCCTATTCCCGGGTTGGCGGCAGCTGCCATGTGGATTTTCGGTATCAGTTTCGCCCTGTGGACCTACTTTGCCAAACCGCGTTTGCAACGCCAACCCGGGCATAAACCTTTTCCTCCGTTGGCGGCTGCGCGCATTGCTGTCCTTGCCATGGCGGCAAGTCGAACAGGTGCAGTCATTGGCGGCTTCTATCTCGGCGTGGCCCTCGCCTCGGTGTCTAATTCCTCGACTCCTGCAGGTTGGTCGGCCATGATCGCTGCTTTCTTGGCCGCGATCGGTTCCGTTCTTGTGGTGGTCTCCGCACTCTGGCTCGAATCCATGTGCGTTGCCCGAAATGTTGATGAGTAAATGGGGAACGGCCATCTGGGGGTCGTTGGGTAGTCTGCATCCATGAGCGCAGATGCCCCTTTGGAAGATCTTCCCTTTG